>QMOC01000051.1 GCA_003648085.1 Chloroflexota bacterium | reverse complement strand
TCTGCGCTTGCAGTCACCGGGCTACGTAACAGCGGGCGATCAATCGCCCTGGAAAAGCCCGCTTCACCAGGCACCGCTCCGTAGCCAGGGCCCTTCATGCCCCGGCGGGCATCGTCGGGAGAGCCACCTGAATTCTAGACACGCTCTCAGAAAGTAGATGGTTTGGGGCGCCGCTCGTCAGTGCTGACCAATACTTCGCGAAGGCTGTCCAGTTCCTCCAGCACCTTACCAGCGCCACGGGCCACGCAGGTCATAGCGTCCTGGGCCACCCAGGCCCGCATATTCACCTCCTCACTGACTCGCTCGGCCAGGCCCTTTAATAAAGCGCCACCACCCACCAGGCAAATGCCGGTCTCCATCAGGTCGGCAATCAACTCCGGCGGCGTCGCGTCAAGCGTATCTTTGACCAGGTCCACGATAATGCCGACTGACCCGCTCAAGGCCTCGCGGATCTCGATACTGCTGACCTCGACCGCATCAGGCAGCCCGGTGACCAGATTGCGCCCGCACAGCGTCATCGTCATCTCCTCGGGCAGCGGGTACGCCGAGCCGACGGCGATCTTAGTTCGCTCGGCCATACGTTCGCCGATGAAGAGATTGTACTTCTGACGAGCGTACTGCATAATGTCCTCATCCATCTCATCGCCGGCGATGCGGAGGGAGCGGCTGACGACGATGCCTCCCAAACAGAAGACGCCCACCTCGGTCGTGCCGCCGCCAATGTCCACGACCATACTCCCACGCGCCTCGGTCACCGGCAGCCCGGCCCCGATGGCTGCCGCCATTGGCTCCTCGATCAGAAAAACCTCTCGTGCACCGGCGGAGATGGCGGCGTCGTACACTGCGCGCTTTTCCACCTCGGTCACGCCACTAGGGATGCCCACGACAACGCGAGGACGGGGGAAAGGAAGCAGCAATTGGCTATGTGCCTTCTTGATAAAATAATCCAACATCGCCTCGGTCACATCGAATTCCGAGATGACGCCATCGCGCAGGGGACGGATAGCGACGATGTTGGCGGGCGTGCGGCCAACCATCTCCTTTGCCTCGGCGCCGATGGCAAGGACTTTCCTGCTGTCTCGCTCGATGGCTACCCAGGACGGTTCGTTGATGACAATGCCCTTCCCCCGCACGTAGACGAGCGAGTTGGCCGTACCGAGGTCAATGCCAACGTCGAGAGAAAACAACCCAAGAAAGGCATCAATGGGATTGAGCACAAGCGTCTCCTATACACAAATTACCGCCCCAGGTCACTCGATTCCTCAACGCTGGGGCCGTTACATTAAAATTATACCACAAATCATAGACAGGGGGAAATCTAGCGATTTTGCGGTGCAAAACGCGACGGAGGCGCTGATAAATCGGGGCCCCTGGCTGAAGCCGGGCCTCCGATCCCCTCCTGCACCGAGAATTGGCGAGTTCTTATGGGCTGAAACGAAACAGACATACATCGCCATCCTGAATCTCGTAATCGTGGCCTTCAATGCGCAGGATTCCTTGCTCCCGCGCCGTGTGCCAGTTGCCCGCTTTCACCAGTTGCTCGAAACTCACCACCTCAGCACGGATGAAACCGCGCTCCATCTGACTGTGGACCTTGCCGGCCGCCTGGGGTGCTTTGATACCGCGCTGTATCGGCCAAGCGCGCACCTCACGACCTCCCGTGATAGTGAAGAAGGTGATCAAATCAAGTACCGTGTAGCCTGCCTGGGCCAGCGCTTCCAGCCCAGAACGCTCTAGCCCCACATCCGCACGGTATGCAGCGGCCTCGTCCGGAGGCCACTCGCTTAGATCGGCCTCCAACCGGGCACAAAGGACGACGCAAGGGGCATCTTCCTTCTCCGCCACGCGAGCGATCTCTTGGGCCAGCGGGCCACCATCGGGCAGGTCCTCCTCACCGACGTTGGCCACATAGACACGCTTCTTGGCCGTGAGCAGGCACATCTCCCGCGCCAGTGCTGCCTCGGCCGCCCCACGGGATGCCCAGGCAACAGCCCGCTCTCCGGCCTGCAGACGTGAGCGCAGGTCCTCCAGTGTCTCTAACTCCGCGGCGTAGTCACGCGGCCTGGCCTTGGCCGCTGAACGCACTTTGTCCAGCCTCCGCTCCACTACCTCCAAATCGGCCAGGATCAGTTCCAGGTCGAGTACCTCCAGGTCGCGCAGTGGGTCCACTGCTCCCTCCACGTGTGCCACATCGGGATCGGGAAAGCAGCGACAAACCAGTGCAATAGCGTCCACGTTGCGGATGTAACCCAGGAACTGGTTGCCCAGGCCCTCGCCTCGATGAGCCCCCCGCACCAGACCCGCAATATCCACGAACTCGACTGTTGCTGGGGTGACCCGTTCTGGCCCAACCATCCCTGCCAGCACCTCCAGCCGAGGATCGGGGACCACCGCTATGCCCCGATTAGGCTCAATCGTGGTGAAAGGATAGGCTGCCACGGCGGCGCCGGCCCGCGTGAGGGCGTTGAACAGAGTAGACTTGCCCACGTTAGGCAAGCCTACAATACCGATTTGCAATGCCATGTAGCACCTCGTTTACCCTGACAAGGATTCTTTCCACCCCTCCGATGGCTCTACCTCGCCCAGGGGGAGGCTGATGTAGAACGTACTTCCTCTGCCCGGTTCGCTATCTACCCATACCTTTCCCCCGTGCCGTTCGGCGATGGATTTGACGATAGCCAGCCCCAAGCCGGTCCCCGGTACATCCCTCATATCGCGCCGTTTGATGCGGTAGAATTTCTCAAACAGCCGTACCTGGTCATCTCTGGGAATGCCAATACCTGTGTCGGCGACGCGGATCACCGCCTGTCCGTCGCGCACCGATAACCCCACCGTTACTATGCCCCCGCTGGGGGTGTACTTGATGGCATTATCCACCAGGTTGGTGACCGCCTGGCGCAGCAAGGCCGCATCGCCCGCGATCATTGCTACGCCCTCGGCTGGTTCCAGTCGCAGGGTGAGCCCTTTGGCAGCCGCCTGGGCGCGCATGCCGTCCACCGCCTCGACCAGAATCGCTCCTAGATGGCAGGGCTTACGCTCCAGCCCCACACCGGCCTCGATGCGCCCCAGGTCGAGCAAGTTGTCAATCAGTTCGCTCATTTGCCCGACGCCCTGAAGGATCTTCTCGACATACTCGCGTTGCTTGTCGTTGAGTTCGCCTACCATCGGGAGCATAGTCGCGTAGCCGCGCATAAACGTCAACGGCGCGCGCAAGTCGTGCGAGACCGTCGCCACGAACTCGGACTTCATCTCGTCCAGTTCCTTGAAGTGGGTGATGTCACGCATCACAGCCACGCGGCCGATTCGTTCACCGGCGGCGCTCAGGATGGTCGAAACACTGGCGTACAACGTGCGGCCATCGGCTAGAGGGACTTCCTCAGCCAGTGCTTCGTTCGGAGGCAAGGGCTTCTCAAAGATGCGCACTAACGCGGATGCCAGCCCGGCCTGATTGATCTTCTGGCCTACGACAGCATCGGCTGCGATGCCAAAGGCTCGCTCAGCAGCCGGGTTGACCAGCAGGATGCGATCATCCCAATCGGTGACCAGAACGGCGTCAGTGGTGCTGGCCAAGATCGCTGCCAATCGCCGTCGTCCACCTTCGGCAGCCTGGAACAGGCGGGCGTTCTCCACCAGCACGGCGGTCTGGCCGGCGAGTGTGGAGAGCAAATCAGTTTCTGAGGTATCGAACTGGCGAACTTCGTCATATCCCACCCACATCACGGCCGGCACCCGGTCTTTGGTGCGCACGGGCAGGGCAACGACGGCCTTGATCGGTCCACTTAATGTCTCGGGCTCGGCCAATGTCTTGGCCCGGGCCAGGTTTTCTACGACCAGGGGATGCTCCAGATCCCTGGCCGCTGCGGCAATGGCGCGGTCGAGCGCTCCCAATCCCTCACGCGGTTCCCCCCGCGCCATCACCATCTGCGGGTCGCCATCAGCCGAAAGGAGGACGATGCGAGCCACCTGTGCATGGGTTGCCTTCAACACTCCTTCGAGGATAAATGGCACTCCCTTGGGTAACTCGAGCGTTGCCGAGACTGCCTGGCTGATCTGGAGCAGCAGTGAGAGATCGTCCAGACGGTCTTTCAATCGCGCACGCATGCCCTCAAAGGCATCCCCCACCCGGGCTACCTCGTCGTCGCCAGGCACGCGCACCGGCTGTGTGAGGTCACCCTCAGCGATGCGGTCGGCTGCAGCGGCCAGTTGCTTGAGCGGCCGGGTCAGCCAGCCGGTGACCAAGGGGATGACGATTACCAGCCCGCCACCCAGCAAAATCTGCAGGAGGAGCAAGGGGGTGGCAACCTGGGTGGCCTGTTCCAGCACGACCTCGTAGGGGAGGCGAATCACCACTGCCCACGGGTATCCTTCCACCGGTAAGTAATAGACCAACTGGCGTGTGTTGTCCCTGGGATTGCGGCTCTCGTAGGCCCAACCGTCCAGGACGGTGGTGATACGTGGGCGCTTCTCATCCACGTGCCACCTGGCGAGGAGCATGTCGGAATCGGGATGGGCAACGATGCGTCCTTCTGAATCCACCACAAACCCCTCTCCACGCGCGCGGGTCCACTGCAGACTCGCCAGTACCCGATCCATCATCGGATTGACGTCAAGCCGGGTGCGCCCGATCAATGCCCCCAAGCGCTCGCCGGTCTCCTCATCCTCAACCGGCGTCAAAAATGAAAGGATAGTTTCACCCCGCCGCGAGCGGTGCGCAGGACTGAGCTGCGGCGCTCCACTCTCGAGCACGCGCTGCAACAGCGTCTCCTCTTGTGTCGTCAATTCAGGGTCGCCGGTCGGCGCTGGTGGATACATTGCCACTCGTTGCCCGCTCGAATCAAACAGGGTCAACTGGTCAAAGAAGGCCACGGTTCGCAGATCACCGCGCAACTGAGCCTCCAGCGCGGTCGGGTCGCTACGCCGCAACCCTTCATCGTTGGCGAACTCCTCCAACAGCCCCTGGCCGGTGTGTATAAAGTGCGGAATGCCCTCAGCGGCACTGTTAGCATCCCGTGCCATCTCATCCACCGCTTCCAAAGTCGCTACGCGGAGAGTGGTCGCAGTCACGGCGTAGACGAGCACGGCGGTCATGGTCAATATCAGGGGTACGAACAAGAAGAGCAGCCTACGATTCAAGGTGCGACTGTGGGGAGGGGATTGATGTGCCACGCGGACGGGGCGGAGGCGCGGGGAGAGCAGGTAGATCGCCTGGACGATGATTGTTGCCACGAGGCTTTCCAAGAGTGCCGGGCCAAGATGTGCCCCTGTCAACATCACCGCGTAATCGAGCCCTGCCAACCCGGAATCGGCAGTATGAGCGAACATTGATAGCAGCAGCAGTGGCGATGCAAGGAGGGTTGCCAGCGGCCCCGCGACGATGGGTTGACGTACGACAAGCGGCAGGCGGCCACGATAATCCTGGCGCAGGAAGAAACCGACCAGATAGCCCAAGAAGGCAAAGTGAAAAGGATCGGCTATGCCTCCGGTTATCATCCCGGCGCGCAGGATTCCGCTGACCAATCCCACCAACAAGGCCGGCCCTGCACCCAGCCAGGCTCCAGCGGCGATGACCGGCAGTGCCCCCAGCAGCGGCGCACAGGGGGAGGAGGGTTCGGCAGGGACGTTTGGGGGTGGTAGCAGGTCAGGTCGGGAGAAACTCAGTACCAGCAAGTTATTGACGAGCAGGGGAGCCACCAGCAGGCCCAGGAACAGGGGAAGATACCTCCAGCCCATCCTGATGAAATCTCGCCGGGAACGGACGAGCAGCACGAAGATTACCAGCACGTAGAGCGCCAGGAGGAGGTATTCCCGGATTTCGGGCTCAAGGAAGATCAGCCTGACCCACGGTCTCCAAACTTCAAAAATCATACCGATGCCCCTTCTCCCAGATATTGAGAGAGTCGTTACCTATAGAAGATTATAGCACACCGCAGAAATTATTCAAACCTTGTCCACACTTGCCGATACGAGTATAATACGTCTAGAATCTGTCAATGTTTTGTGAATCAGAGTTGTTATAGGAGCGTAAACGTGGACACTCAACAAATCGTCATCCTTGTTATCGGCCTCGTTCTGCTGGGTGCGCTTATGTTCTGGCCGCAATGGCAGGCTCGACGGCGGCGACAGAAACAGATGGCCGCACTGCGCGTAGGTGATGAGGTCATGACCGTCGGTGGGATCATCGGCAAACTGACGTACCTCAATGCGGAGGCAAACCGCGCTCGCATCGAGATCGCGCCTGGAGTAGAGGTGCGGATTGTGCCGGCCGCCATCAGCCGCCCGCTCACACCGTCCTGACGTGTAGTAAGGTGGAATGGAGATTGAGGTCGCTGTCGCCAAAGTGGGCAAGTGGGCCACCAGCGAGAGCGGTGACACGTTGGAAATGATTGAACGGCCCCAGGGTGGCCTCTCCTTCGTGCTGGTAGACGGTCAACGCTCGGGGCGGGCGGCCAAAGCCATCAGCAACCTTGTGGCCCGCAAAGCAATCTCCGAACTGGCGGAGGGGGTGCGCGATGGAGCGGCAGCCCGTGCGGCTCATGACTATCTCTACACCTACAAGGGCGGTAAGGTCTCGGCCACACTGAACATCGTCTCGGTGGACCTGGCCTCCAGCACACTGGTGCTTTCACGCAACAGCCACTGCCCCATCATCGTCATCACCCCCGACGGGGGGTTGTATCTACTCGACGAACCGTCGGAGCCGGTTGGGGTGCGACGCGGCACCAAGCCCCGGATCACTGAGTTGCCGCTGGTCGCCGGAACTGTGGTCGTGGTCTACACGGACGGCCTGGAGACAGCCGGTGCGCGTTCGAGTCGTATCTTCGATGTCCCGGAGGTGGTGCGCGAACTGGTAGCCGGGGGCGACGTAAACGCCCAGCGGTTGGCCGATAGTCTGCTTGAGCGGGCGCTGGCGCTGGACGAGGGGCGACCGCACGATGACATCAGCGTGCTCGTGCTGCACATCGCCGACCGCGTTGGTAATGGTGTGCGCCGCCTGGCACTCAGGCTCCCTCTATGATGTACACGATGCGACCCCGCAAGCCGGTGAAACAGGCCCAGCAGGAGAAATGCCCGCTGATCGCTGTGGTCGGCCCGTGTGCTGCGGGGAAATCGCTGCTTGTGCAGGCACTGCGGGCGCGAGGGTATAACGCTCGCGAGGTGGCGCAGGAGCACTCCTATGTGCCCACGATGTGGCAGCGCGTCACCCACCCCGACCTGCTCATCTACCTGGACGTCTCCTGGCAGGTCGCCTGTCGGCGCCGGCCCACCGACGCTGGAGCAAACTGGTGGGCCGAATTGTCACGGAGGCTGCGTCACGCCCGGCGACACGCGCATCTCTACATCCACACTGACGGACTGACGCCCCAAGAGGTGCTCGACAGGACGTTGGATTTCCTGAAGGAGACTATCCCCTGATCCTTGCAGATGGATAAGTTACTCTCCTATCATCCGCGTTCTCAGCGCCCGGTCAATCGCCTCCTTCACCGCCCCGACGTTGGCCGGCAATTCCAGCGGCGGGTTGGCGTGGCGGGCGACCACGTCCGCCAGCGTCCGCTCGTGGTAGCCCACCTTGAAGCCGGTGAACTTGAGGCCGTGGGCGGTGGAGATGACGACGACGCGGTGTTCTGGCAGGATCTCCCCTTTCTTCACCAGTTTGAATAGTGCTGCCAGCGCCACGCCGGTCTGGGGACAGCAGTAGAGGCCGGCGCGGTCGGCGCGGGCGGCTGCGTCCGCCAGTTCGTCCTCGCTGGCCTGCTCGACGACGCCAGCAAAGGCCCGCAGCACCTTCACCGCCCGCTCGTAACTGACCGGCGCCCCGATCTGGATAGCGCTGGCGAGCGTCTTTTGCGCCGACACCGGCCGATATTCTCTAAACCCGGTCAGGTAACTCAGGTAGAGCGGGTTGGCGTTCGCGGCCTGGGCGCAGGCGATGCGCGGCAAGCGGTCTATCAGACCCAACTCTTTCATCATCAGGAGGCCCCGGCCCAGGGCGCTGACGTTGCCCAGATTGCCCGCCGGGATGATGATCCAGTCCGGCACCTCCCATCCCAGTTGCTGGACGATCTCGATGCCCACCGTCTTCTGGCCCTCGATGCGCAGCGAGTTCATCGAGTTGGCCAGGTAGATGGTTCGGTCGGCCGTCACCTGCTGCACGATGCGCATACAGCCGTCGAAGTCGGTGTCGAGTGCCAGCACCAGCGCGCCGTGGGCGATGGGCTGCACCAGTTGGGCGGTGGAGACTTTGCCGCGGGGCAGGAAGACGATGGCGGGGATGCCGGCGGCGGCGCAGTAGGCGGCCAGCGCGGCCGAGGTGTCGCCGGTGGAGGCGCAGGCCACCGCCCGGATCGGCTTCCCGTCGGCGATCATCTGCTTCACGACCGAGACGAGCACCGTCATCCCCAGGTCCTTGAACGACCCGGTGTGGCTGGTGCCACATTGCTTGACCCACAGGTCGGGCAGGCCGATCTCCCGTCCCAACCGCTCGACTCGCAGGAGGGCGGTGTTGCCTTCGCCCAGCGAGACGACGTTGGCGAGGGCGATTTGGGGGCAGACCCACTCCTTCTTGCCCCACACGCCGCTGCCGTAGGGCCACTCAACGGAGCGGGTGCGCTGGTCGAACAAGGCCCTCCACTCATCGGCGCTGCGCTCCTTCAGTGCCTCCAGGTCGTGCTCCACGTCCAGCAAGCCCCCGCAGTCCTCGCACCGGTAGACGACGTCGTAGATGGAGTAGCGGCGGCCGCAGCCGCGTGTGCATTGGAACCAGTTATGGTAAGGCAAAATATCTCCGGACAATCACTCCGCTCCACCTATTCGCCAGACGCTCTGCACTATGTCCCGCATCGTGACCAGCAAGCCCGGCCATTCCTCTGCTGTGAACTGAGCGATCGCTTGCATCACTCGCTGATGAATCTTATGACGGTTGGGTTGCCGAAGACGCACAATCAGTATGCCATGATGCGGCCTATCGCGATACCATGCAAATCCCTTGTCAGTTGTAATCAGCAATCGACCTTCCCGTTGTACCATCTCCCAGAGAGCATCGTCTGTCATGCCTTCATACACCGTGCCACGAATGTCCAGCACGTCATGACCCATATCGCGCAGCGTCTGGACGGTCATCAAAGGTATGTTCTCGTCTACGAAGATTTTCATGCTGCAACTGCCAGCGCCTGGATGGGAATCACTTGCTCCTCGGCAAGTGCGGCCGCGTAGTCAAGGCAGGCAAGGATGTCCTCACGTTTGAGCGATGGATATTCCGCCAACAGTTCTTCGATAGTATCCCCGTTAGCCAGCATGCGAACAACCTGATGGACGGGGATGCGAGTGCCTTTGATGCAAGCCTGCCCGTGGCAGACTTTTGGATCAATGGAAATGCGTTCGTACATAGCAACACCTCCTGCGACAGGCCCTCGGAGTGGGGTCGGTATGGATACTTCATCTTCTGATCACCCGCCGGTAGGGGAAATGATAGATGCGCGGGTGAGCGGTCACCCATTGCACATACATTGGAACGCGACCGAATCGCTCGCGCACTTTACGAGAGCCTTGATGACCAGTTTTTCTGTCATACCTCCCTCCTTTCGCTCCCAATTCTACACGATGTGGTGTTAGGACGCAAATTAAGCCTACTCGCCCACCGCGTGGGTCTCCACCCGATGGATGG
>QMOC01000050.1 GCA_003648085.1 Chloroflexota bacterium | reverse complement strand
GCCACAATCGCCCGCGCTTCCTCGACGGCCCTGGGCGCAGCGTCGAAGACCCCCTTGCCCTGCAAATCCGCTTCGGTCAACTCAGGATTGGCGGAGAGATACCCCAGCACCGGCACGGGGCTGCCAGCCTGAATGAAAGCCCAATCGCTCTCCCCACGCACCTTGTTGCCCACGGCGTAGACGCGGTTGATGCCAATGTCTGCCGCCAACCGGCGAATGCGCTCCGCCGTAGCCAGGCTGCGCCGCCCAGGCTCAATGACGACCAGGAAGGCGTCCACTGCCCGCGCCGTCGCCCGGCCCAGGTGCTCCACGCCGGCGTCCATATCGAGAATTAGCATCTCGTCGCGGTAGAGCAGCAGGTGGGTGACCAGCGCCCTGAGCAACGCACTCTCGGGACAGATGCAGCCACTGCCGCCGGATTCGATGGTGCCCAGCCGCAGGAAGCGAATCCCCCGATGGGAGACACTGAAACGATCGGGGATGTCGTCCACGCGGGGGTTGAGGCTGAAGAAGCCGCCAAAACTGCCGGGCTTCGCGCCGGTGCGCTCGTAGATCAAATCCTCCATCTCGGCCACCGGCGTGACCTGAGCGACCAGGTCAGGGGGGAAGCCCAACGCCTCGTCCAGCCCCCCGGCCGGGTCGGCGTCAATGGCGATGACGCTGCGGCCCATCCGTGCGTAGATGTGGGCCAGAAGCGCAGCGAGGGTGGTCTTACCCACCCCCCCCTTGCCGCTGATGGCGATTTTGCTCAACCGGGTCACTAGGCCGCCTCTCCACGCAGATGGGCCAACTCAGCCCGCAGCCGCTCCAGTTCCGCCTCTGCCCGGCGACGGGCCTCGGCTTCTTCCGCCGCTCGCTGCTCCGCTCGGCGGCGGGCCTCGGCTTCCATCCGGCGGGCTTCCTGCGCCTCCAGGGGCGTCAGCAATCCTTCACCCGTAGCCGGGTCAACCAGCCGCAGCATCTCCCCTTCCACCCGCAACTCCAGCCCCAAGACGCGGCTCATCAGCGGCTCCTCTCCCTCGATGCGCCGGTAGCCCCACTCGGCAAGACGAAAGCCTACCAGCCGGGGCTCCAGGTACTCCCCCAGCGGGTCGAAGATGAAGTACTCCTCCACCCCCAGCATCTCGTAGATGCCCTTCTTTGGCCCCAGATCCTCCCGCTGGGTGCTTCGTGAGGTCAACTCAAAGACCACATCCGGCCCCTTGTCCTCTTTCCATACCTGGTAGATGCGGCGGTCGCGCTTGGGCACCCCCTTGACGACGAAGACGTCCGGTGCCACAACCCGGCTGGGGTCGCCTTCCTGATAGTAGACGAAGAGGTTGCCGGCGACGTAGACGTTGGGATCATCGCGGAAGTAGTCGGCCAGGGCCTCGCGCAGGTAGATCAGCAACTTGATGTGGGTATCTGTCTCGGCCATAGGCGTTCCATCAGACTCCGGGTAATAGATGTAACGAGGCGGCCTGAACATCGGGGGGCGCACCCCGTATTCGATTGTCGCTACTTCCTTGACCTCCGTCATAGGTATCTCCCTACACACTGGTATGAGCAGCGATATTGTATCACAGACATCGCTCTCACGCCAACGCCATCTCGATGAACTGGGTCAAGTCCAGCACTCGGATGCGCACCCGTTGAGCGCGGGCTGCCTTAGAGAGCGTGCGCACGCACTGGGGGCAGGCTGAGACCAGAACCGTCGCCTTCACCTCCGCTGCCTGAGCGATGCGCTGCGCTGCCACCTCCTGTACCAGGTCCGGGTCGAACGTCTCCAGGTCACCGCCACCACCGCAACAGAGCGCGTGTTCCCGCGTCTGCTGCATCTCGACGAAGGTATAGCCTGGCACCTGACGCAGAACCTCGCGCGGCGCGTCGAAGATACCGCTTTTGCGCCCCAGGTCACACGGGTCGTGATAGGTGACCACCCCCGTACGACGAGGCTCCTTCAACTCCAACCGTCCTTCAGTTACCAAGTCACGCAGCACCTCTACCGCGTGCACCACCTCGAAGCCCAGCGGCTCACCGAGGATTTCGGGGTAGGTGTGATGCCACATGTGGTAGCAGGACGGGCACGTGGCGACCATTCGAGGCACCCCTAGCGCCCGCACCTGCTCTACGTTGTGACGGGCCAGCGCCTCCGCCTGCTTCAACTGGCCCGCCATCAGCAGCGGGAAGCCACAACACCACTCGTCGCCGCCCAGGGTCGTGAAACGGACGCCGGCACGCTCCAACACGGTGGCGAAACTCTGGGGAATACCATAACTCATCGGGAACATGGCCGAGACACAGCCCACGAAGTAGACTAACTGGGCCTCGGTATCGCGCACCAACCCCTCTGGTTTCTCGGCCAGATTGTCGGTCCAGGCCAAACGGGCGGAGTTATCCTCGCCGGAGACGTTGTAATAGGTGCTAATGCGCTCACCCAACATACCAAGGGCCTGCACTCCCTTGCGCAGCGCCTCGTCCCCATTCAGCGCATCCAGGCCACCGACCAGGTAACGCTCCTGCATCACGTGCTGGCGCATGACCTCCACCAGACGGCGCACGCTGAGATTGTGGGGGCAGTGAACGGTGCAGTTATCGCAACCCAGACAGCGCCAGATGCTGGCGTCGGTAGCCAGCATGTCCTCCAGTCCAAACTGCGCCATCCGCATTATCTGGGCCGGGCGGTAGCGCATCGCTGGGGCGGTAGGACAGCCTGAGGAGCAGCGTTCACACTGGTAGCAAAGGTAGACGTTCTCGCCGCACTCCTCACGGATGAACTTCGCCAGATCGGTACTTAATGTGATCGCCATGTCTCTCACTCCACCGTGGGGCGTGGCAACAGGCCGGCTCCTTCAACTATAGGCCGCACCGCCTCCTCCCACTCAATAGCCATGATGTGTATGCCGGCCACTCCCTCGATCTCGCGGATCTCCTGGATTTGCTCGATGCAGATCTGGATCCCCGTCTTCCGCCATGCCTCTCGCCGGGCCTTCTTGTCCTCCTTGGGGATGCCCTTAATTGCCGCCACCATGCGCTCTACGTATTCATCCCGCACGATCATCCCCGGCACCTTGTCCCGCATGTAGCGGGCCGCGCCGGAGGACTTGAGGGGGCCGACGCCGGCCAGGATGTAGACCTTCTCGTGGAGGCCCATATCCACCACCCGCTTCATAAACTCGCGGAAGCGGGGAATGTCGTAGATCAACTGGGTCTGGATGAAGTCTGCTCCGGCGGCGACTTTCTTGGCCAGCCGGTAGGGGCGGAACTCAAAGGGATCGCCAAAGGGATTGGCCGCTGCGCCGATGAAGAAGCGGGGCACCACTCCCTTGATTGCATCCCCGCACTGGAAGCAGCCTTCGTCCCGCATATCCTTGACCATACGGATCAACTGGACCGAGTCCAGGTCGTGCACGTTCTTGGCCGTGGGGTGGTTGCCGAAACTCTGATGATCGCCAGTCAGACACAGCAGGTTGCGCATCCCCAGAGCATAGGCTCCCAGCAGGTCGGCCTGAATCGCCAGCCGATTGCGGTCCCGGCAGGTCATCTGCACCACCGGCTCCAACCCTTCGCTCATCGCCAGCACTCCCGAGGCGATGCTGGACATACGGACGATGGCCGTCTGATTATCGGTGATATTGACTGCGTCCGCCACGCCCTTAAGGATGCGCGCTTTACGGAGGATATCCTCCGGGTCCGCTCCCTGCGGCGGACCCAACTCCGCCGTCACTGCGAAGTGGCCCGCTCGCAGGATTTTCTCCAGATTGCTGCCCGACTTGTAGCCGTTGGCTCGTTCTTCTGCCATTGCTCACCTCACTCCGCTTCCACCAGCCGCAGGTCCTCGCGCACGATCTTGCGCGGGCCGCCATCGCGACTCTTCGACCAATCCTTGGGGGGCTGTATCTCCAGCAATTGATCCACCCTCCCCAGTTTGACCGCCCGCTCCCAGATCAGTTGCCACGCGCAGGGAATGTCAGGATCTACCTCGCACACCCCGTTCTGGGAGCCACCACAGGGCCCATTGAGCAACTGCTTGGAGCAGCGAGCGATGGGACAGATGCCGGCAGTGAGACCCAGGATACAGTCACCACAGGCCTGACATCGCTCCTCCCACACTCCTTGCTCCTCCGGCAGGCCCAGGAAGGTGGTGTTGAGCCCCGGCAGGGTGAGCGTGTCGGGGAAGCGCTCATTCATCGCCTGCACGCCGATGCCACAGGCCAGGCTGAGGACCACATCATACTCCCCCAACCGCTCCTCCAACGGGTCAATGTATTCCCACTCGCATTGGCGCTGTACCGTGGCCTCATCTACCTCCATCGGGTGCCCCTCCAGTTTGCTCATCATCCGCAACGCCGAGGCCAGAATGCCGACTTCTTTCTCACCACCGGCAAAGCAGACAGTCACACAGGTGCCACAGCCCACGACGAGCACCTTTCGGGCATCGCCCAGCAGTTCCATAATCTCCGCAAGCGGCTTCTGTTCAGCGACAATCATCGTGACCTCCGTTCATATTGCGTATTGCGTAGAGGGGATTAGGCCCCAACTCCCGCACTCTCTCCGTCATCTCCGTCACCATCTCTGCAAACTGCGCCCCCATTGCAGAAGAAAGGTTCACCATCGTGACACGCTCCCCACCCAGCCCGATCTGGTCGAGCAGACCGGCGACATACCTCACTCTCCGTTTGGCGTTGAGATTACCTTCCAGGTAATGACAATCGCCCTCCAGTCAGCCGGCCACCATCACGCCATCCACGCCGCGCTCAAAGGCGTGGAGTATCTCCGTCACCTCCACCCGACCCGAACAGGGCACCTCGACGATGCGCACGTTGGGCGGGTATTGGATGCGCATACCCCCCGCCAGATCGGCCGCGGCGTAGGCGCAGTGGCGGCAGCAGAAGGCCAGGATTTTCGGTTCAAAGTGCGCGTCGTTCATTCTCACACCTCAATCATCTCCGGCTCCATCAGCGCCGCAATCTCCGCCTCCACCTGCACGTCTCGGTAGTGGAGCAGTTGAATAGCCTTGGCCGGACACTCAGCGACGCAGATGCCGCAGCCGTGGCACTGGGCCGGCTCGATGTAGGCCGCGCCAACGATGCCCCCCACCCCACTGAAGTCGGCCCGAATCTGGGGCACGTCGTATGGACAGATGCGCACGCAGGTCAGGCATCCGACACATTTCTCCGCGTCTACCTGCGCCACGACGCCGCCGACCTCGAGCACGTCCCTGCTCACGATGGTCATCGCCCGGGCCGCGGCCGCCCGCGCTTGCACTATCGTCTCGTCTAGGAACTTGGGGTAGTGGGCCATCCCGGCCATAAACACGCCGTCGCTGGAGAAGTCCACAGGCCGGAGTTTGACGTGCGCCTCCAGGAAGAAACCGTCCAGGTCCACCGGCACCTTGAGCCGTGTCGCCAGTTCATCCGCCCCCTCCGGCGGCACCACCGGCATACTGAGCACGAGCAAGTCGGGATGAAGTACCAACTCTGCGCCCAGCCCTGATTCCCACACAGTGATCTTTAGTTGGGTTTCAGGTTCCGGGTTTGAGGTTTCAGGTTCGCCCAACCTAGAACCTGAAACCTCTACTTGCGGCTTGCGGTCGAAGTCGTAGCGCACGAACACCACGCCCTGCCGCCGCGCTTCCCGGTACAGCCGCTCTTTGAAGCCATACGTGCGGATGTCCCGATACAGCACCGTGATCTGTGCATCTGGATTGAGCCGCTTGAGCGCCAGCGCGTTCTTTATCGCCGTCGTGCAGCAGATGCGGGAACAATACCGCTCCGCCGGCCCGACGCAGAGGATCATCACCACCGAATCGGGCAAGTCATCGCCCGCGGCCAGCCGTGCCTCAAACTCCTGCTGTGTGACAATGCGCGGATCCGTGCCGTAGCCGTACTCCGGCCCCCGATACTCCACGCCGCCCGTCGCCACAATCGTCGCCCCGTGGCGCACCTCGCTCTCCCCGTCGGGACCGCGCAGCCGTGAGGTGAAATTACCAACGAAGCCGCTGCTCTCCAGGAACTCACTCCGCAAGTGCACGGTGATCTGAGGATGGCTTTCCACCTGCTTGATCAGTCGCCGGAGGAATTCCTGCGGGTCGCGCCATACCAGGTTGGTAGATTGGTGGACTGGTGGATTGGTAGATTGGTTAACCGATTCCTGCACCACCTCTCCCCAATTTACCAATTTACCAGTTTCCCAATTTACCAGACCACCAGTTTCCCAATCTACCAGTGTACCAATGTTCCACAGGTTACCGCCCAGCCGCTCCGCCCGCTCGACCAGATGCACCGGGAAGCCCTGGTCGGCCAACGTCAGCGCCGCCGTCATCCCCGCCACACCACCGCCGATGACCAGCACCGCCTTCTGCACCGGCACCTCAGTCTTGTGCAGCGGCTCCAATCGCAGTGCCTTCGCCACCGCCATCCGCACTAGGTCTTTGGCCTTCTCCGTCGCCGCTTCCCAGTCGTTGGAATGGACCCACGAGCACTGATTGCGAATGTTGGCCATCTGGAACATACCGGGGTTCAGCCCCGCCTGGCGGATACTGTCTTGAAACAGTGACTCGTGGGTCAGCGGCGTACAGGAGGCGACCACGACCCGGTTGAGCCCCAATTCCCGCGTCTTCTCCGTGATGTGCTGGATCGAATCCTGCGAACAGGTGTACAGGTTGTGCTCGGCGTGCACCACCCCCGGCAGGCTCGCCGCGTACTCCGCCACCGCCGGCACGTCGAGGAAGCCGCCGATGTTGGACCCGCAATGGCAGACGAAAACGCCGATGCGCGGTTCCTCCGCGCTCACGTCCCGCTCCGGCGGATACGCCACCTCCCGCGTGCAAGTCCAGCGAGCCGGGGCCACGATCGCCCCAGCAGCCGCCGCCGCGCCGCTGGCCTCGACCACCGATTCGGGGATGTCCTTCGGTTCGCGGAACGGCCCCACGGCGAAGATTCCCGGACGGCTCGTTTGCAGCGGTTGGAAGGGAAGCGTGCGACAGAACCCGTGCTCGTCCAGTTCCACGCCCAGCCGCCGCCCCAATTCGCGCACTCCCTCCGCAATCTCCATCCCCACAGAGAGCACCACCAAGTCAAACTCTTCCTCGACAATCGGCGAATTGCGGGTAGCAAATGGCGAATCACCCTCTTCCCTATCGCTGATTCGCTGACTCGCTGACTCGCTAACGTACCTCAAAATGAGATTATGCGTCCTGGGATCCTCCCGCACGAATGAAATACGAGAACGGACGTAGCGGATGCCATACCGTTCCTGTGCCCGGCGGTAGTACTCCTCGTATCCCTTGCTGAAAGCCCGCATATCCATCATAAAGATGGTGACCTGGGTATTCGGCTCGTGCTCGACGGCCATAATGGCTTCTTTGGTGGCATACATACAGCAGATCGCCGAGCAATAGTCGTGGGTCTGATCGCGGGAACCGACGCATTGCAAGAACGCAATCTTCCTCGGCACCCGCCCGTCCGATGGGCGCTGCACGTGCCCGTAGGTCGGGCCAGACGCGCTCAATAGCCGCTCGAACTGGAGCGCGGTGACCACGTTGGGGAAGCGACCCCAGCCGTACTCCTCCGCCTGCTCGGCCTGGTAGACCTCGTAACCAGGGGCCAGGATAATCGCGCCCACCTGGACATCCTGAACGCGCTCCACCATATCGTGGTTGATGGCGTCGGCCTGGCAGGTGTACCAGCAACTCAGGCACTCGGAACAGATGCCGCAGGCCAGACAGCGGGCTGCCTCTGCTTGAGCCTGCTCCTCGGTGTAGCCGGTCTCCACCTCGGCGAAGTTACGTACTCGATCCTCCACCGGTAACTCAGGCATCGGCACTCTGGGGGTGACCTTTACCTCCCCTCGCCGAACCCGCTCCTGAATTTCCGCCCGGCTCAAGTCCACCACAGGTAGTTCCGGCTTCAATTCCGGCTCCAGTTCCTCGCCCCGCAGGTAGCGGTGGATAGACTCAGCAGCCCGATGACCGGAGGCGACCGCTTCGATGACGAACGCCGTCCCGGTCGTCGCGTCACCCGCCGCGAAGACCCCCGGCCGCGTCGCCGCCAGCGTGTTGGGATTGACGGCAATAGTCTGCTGGCGGGTGATGCCGACGCCGGCACTCTCCGGGATGAAGGCCAGACCAGCCCGCTGCCCAATGGAGAAGACGACCATATCACAGGGGATGATGTGCTCCGAACCTGGCTCCGTCTCCAGTGTCAACCGCCCTGTCTCATCGAACTGCATAAAGGTAACGTTTAGACACTCCACTCCCCCTACCCGTCCGTTGCCATCGGAGACAATGCGCTTGAAGGAGCGACTGGGGTGAATCTGCACACCCTCGGCCTCGGCCGCCTCGATCTCCCAGGGATGGGCTGGCATCCTCTCACGGCTCTCCAGGCAGGCCATATGGACCTCCGCCGCGCCCAGCCGCACCGCCGTGCGGGCCACATCCACCGCCACGTTGCCACCACCCAGCACCATCACTCGCCGCCCAGCAATGTCGGGCGGATTACCCAGCCGCACATCGCGCAGGAAAACAGTGTTGACCATCACTCCGTCCAGGTCGACTCCTTCGATGGGGAGCATGCGCCCCTCGTGCGCGCCGACGGCAATGAGCACCGCATCGAACCCCTCAGCGAAGACGTCATCCAGGTTCTCGACCATCGTGTTGAGACGCAGTTCAACCCCCAGGTCCACGATGTCCTGCACCTCCCGGTCCACGATCCAGGAGGGAAGGCGGTACTCGGGCACCCCCACACGCAGCATCCCACCGGCCACAGGCAGCGCCTCGAAGACGGTGACCGCGTACCCCAGTTTGCATAAGTCTTGAGCGGCGGTGAGGCCACAGGGGCCTGCGCCGATGATGGCGACCCGCTCGTCATACTTGCGCTCACAGGGCTCTGGTGGAACGCGGGGCTGAGCATAAACCTTATCGGTGACAAACCGTTTGAGCGCGTGGATGTTAATGGGATCATCCAATTTGCCCCGATTGCAGGCGTCCTCACAGCGATGGTTACAGATGCGTCCGCAGATGCCGGGGAAGGGATTGTCCTCTTTAATTACCCGTAGCGCGTCCTCGTAGCGGCCCTCACGGATGAGAGCGATGTAACCCTGGGCGCGCTGGTGGGCAGGGCAGGCGTCACGGCAGGGAGCGATGCCCCGCTTCTCGATGGCGTAAGCATTGGGCACCGCCTGAGGGTAGAGTTTATAGACCGCCCGCTGGACCGCTAACCCCTCGTCGAAGTGACTGGGGATAATCACGGGACAGACGTTGGCGCAGTCGCCGCAGCCGGTGCACTTATCCAGATCAATGTAACGGGGACGGGTCCGCACACGGACGGTGAAATTCCCGGCCTCCCCACGCACCCCCATCACATCGCTATCCACCAACAGTTCAATGTTGCGATGGCGGCCACAGTCCACTAACTTGGGGCTGACGATGCACATGGCGCAGTCGTTGGTGGGGAACGTCTTATCCAGTTGCGCCATGTGGCCGCCAATGGCCGACTTCTGCTCAACCAGGTAGACCTTGTAGCCGGCCTCGGCCAAGTCCAGTGACGCCTGTATGCCGGCGATTCCCCCGCCGACGACCATCACTGCGCCGACGACATTTCCAGTTCCTGCGCAATTGTTAGCGCTCATTCCTGTTCATTCCTGAGAGAGAAAAAATGCCACTTTCGCCAACATACTCGGCACGGGTATGAAGTTTCACCCCTTTCCCACAGGCAGGATAGTTC
>QMOC01000049.1 GCA_003648085.1 Chloroflexota bacterium | reverse complement strand
CCAGAGCGGCGCGGAGGTGATCGCTTTGATGCACCGGCTCAATCACGAATTGGGCACCACCTTCATCGTTGTCACCCACGACTCGGCGGTGGCCCGTAAGACTGACCGCATCCTCATCATGCGGGATGGCCGCATCGTGCACGAGCACACGGTGGGGACTCCTTTCGAGGAGGACCTGGCCGCCTTCCGGCGCTCGGGGTTGGGGCAGGCGATCCTGGCGGGAGACGAGGCTGTGCTGGCCCGGTTCGGCTCTGACGAGCGGGCCGCGCTGCGACGGCTGTTGGAAGGAGTGACATAGGAGGCCACCGGAGGAATCTGCATATCGTAGGTCAGATTGCCAATCTGACCCACTTTTGGGAAAGCCCTGCCCGCGCCCTGGTGGCTCTTGACAATTCAGCTAAATTATGCTATAATAAATATAAATTAAGGATTAATCTAAAATAAGACCAGTACAATGACCTCAGTTGACGATCTTTGCGAACTATTCAGAGCCCAAGGCCGTCGGATGACGCCTCAGCGCCGGGCTATCATCCAGGTCTTGTTAGAGAGCGCCGGGTCACACCCCACCGCCGAGCAGATTTTCACGCGCGTGCGGGACGTGATGCCCGACATCTCACACGCCACCGTCTACAACACGCTGCACGAGTTGGTGGAGATGGGCACGCTGCTGGAACTGAACCTGGGAATGAGGGAGCAACGCTACGACATCAACACGACAGACCACGCCCATCTGATCTGTCTGGGATGCGGGCGCGTAGAGGACGTACCCTACGATAGCGAGGCGTTGACGCTCTCGCCCGAGCACACTCACGGATTCCAAGTGGTGGATTGCCGGGTGATTTTTCGCGGCTATTGCCCCGCCTGCGCTTCCCAGGAGCGGCACCTGCGCAGTTCCGGGTAGAACTCAACTTAACACAATGTGATTTTTATCGCAGACAGAGGCCCACTTTCTGCTACACTGGAGAGGAAGGCCAAAAGGTGGCTTTATAACCATTCAGACAGGAGGAAGCAACAATGGACAAGTGGGAATGTATAGTGTGTGGCTATGTCTACGACCCAGCGGTGGGCGACCCCGACAGCGGTATCGCCCCGGGCACGCCCTTCGAGGCGCTGCCCAACGACTGGGTCTGTCCCGAGTGCGGCGCGGGCAAAGATATGTTCGAGAAAGTAGAGTGAGGTGAAGTGATGAAACCCAGGAAGATCAAGGACGGCATTTACTGGGTGGGGGCCGTTGATTGGGACCGCCGCTTGTTCGACGACCTCATCCCACTCCCCGACGGCACCAGTTACAACGCTTATCTGATCCGGGGCAGCGAGAAAACGGCGCTGATAGACACAGTTGACCCTACCATGTCACACGTCTTGCTCGACCGTCTTAATCAACTGAACGTCGAGCGCATTGACTACGTCATCGCCAACCATGCCGAGCAGGACCATTCGGGCACGCTGCCGCAGGTTCTCGAAAGATACCCCGAAGCACGGGTCGTCTGCACGCCCAAGTGCAAGGGGATGCTGGTGGACCTGCTGCTGGCGCCGGAGGATCGCGTTCTCACCGTGGATGACGGCGCGACACTATCGCTGGGTGACAGAACGCTCGAGTTCATCCACGCGCCGTGGGTGCACTGGCCCGAGACGATGCTGACCTATCTGCGGGAGGATAGGATCCTCTTCCCCTGCGACTTCTTCGGCTCTCACCTGGCTACGACCGATCTATACGTCAGCGATGAGGGACGGGTCTATGAGGCGGCCAAGCGGTACTATGCTGAGATCATGATGCCCTTCCGCAGGGTCATCGAGAAGAACTTGGAGAAAGTGCAGCGGTATGAGATCTCCCTCATCGCCCCCAGCCACGGCCCGATGTACGACCGCCCAGAGTTCATTCTGGAGGCGTACCGCGATTGGGTCCTCGGCGACCCGAAGAACATCGTCGTGCTCCCCTATATCTCGATGCACGGCACTACCCGCGTGATGGTGAACTATCTGGTGGACGCGCTGGTCGAAAAAGGGGTGACTGTGCAACAGTTCAACCTGGCCGTCACCGATATCGGGGAACTGGCCATGGCGCTGGTGGACGCTGCCACTATCGTGATCGGATCGCCCACCGTCCTGACCGGCGCGCACCCGAACGTCATCTACGCGGCCTACCTGGCGAACGCGCTGCGGCCCAAGGTAAAGTTCGTCTCCATCATCGGCTCCTACGGCTGGGGCGGCAAGATGGTGCAGCAACTGGCCGGTATGATCTCCAACCTGAAGGTGGAGGTACTGGAGCCGGTCGTCGTCAAAGGCCGCCCCAGGGACGAGGATTTCGCGGCTCTGGACAAATTGGCGGCCACCATCGCGGAGAAACACGAGACTCTGAAGTAGGTGCGACGCACTTTCGAAGCGCGTCGCACCTCCAAGACTGTGAGGACAGGTCAATGACACAGAAACATCACCCTGCACTGGCACCGATGTGCTTTCGCAAACTCAAAGAGGTTGACCCAGAACTGGGCAGGGTCACGGGGAAGTTCTGGGCGACCGTTTGGGGGACGGAGCGCGCCTTGCCGCCCAGGTACAAGTACCTGATCGCGCTTGGAATGGCGCTGGCGGCGGGCCGCGACCGCCAGGCGACGCGCGAACTGATCAAAGCCTACGGCGCGGGCGCGACGCTGGACGAGTTGCGTGAGACGTTTATGCTCATCCCCTGGAATTTCGGCGTCTCCTACTTCTGCTCGGAAGTCAGTACCGGCACGCCGATGCGTGCCCTTGAATTGATCGCCGAATTGGAGGGAGCAGGCATGACGCGAGAAGCAGTCGTTAAGCAGTTAAAGACGCGACTGAAATCGCAGATCGGTTTTGAAGGCGAGTGATGAAAGGAAGCCAATGGGACGATACGTTATCGTAGGCAACGGCGTCGCGGGCGTGACGGCGGCGCAGACCATCGTGCGGGCCGACCCGGCCGCCGAGGTGCATATCTTCAGCGCCGAGTCCTACCCCTATTACCGCCGTCCGCGACTGTGGAAGTTCATCGCCGGCAAGATCGAGCAGGGAGCGCTCTATCTGCTATCGAGCAGGCCCAAGTCGCAGCGGCGAATATGGTCGTGCCCGGCAGTGCCACCTACACCGGCACGCTCCCTGCTACCACACTCAGAGTCGCCGGGGCGGAGTTGACCTCGCTGGGAGAAGGTGCGATGGAGGAGGACGGCTATACGTCGTTGCGACACGTGAACCTGGCGGCTGGAAACTACCGCAAGTTGGTGCTGCATCAGAGGCGCATCGTGGGCGCGATTTTGCTCAACGACGGAGAGCGCGTGCGCCCCATCACCCAACTCATCGCACGGGGTGTGGACGTCTCGGCCTATGCCGATCGGTTATTGGATGATGACTTCGACCTGGAGGCACTGTTGCGCACGGCGCGAAACGTGAAACGTCAAGCGTGAGACGTGGACGAAGTTCATATATTATGAGGAAGGACAACTATGCATAAGATGACACAAGCGAATCTGGAAGCGGCTTTCGCCGGTGAAAGCCAGGCGCATGTGCGCTATCTGATCTTCGCCGAGAAGGCGGAGCGAGAGGGATTCCCCAACGTGGCGCGGCTCTTCAAGGCCATCGCCTACGCTGAGCAGGTGCATGCCACCAACCACTTCAAGGCGCTCAAGAACCTGGGCAAGACGACGGACAATCTGGCGGCCGCCATCGGCGGCGAGACCTACGAGGTTGAGGAGATGTATCCCGCCTTCCGGGCTGTGGCCGAACTGCAGGAGGAGAAGGCGGCTGTCCGCTCCAACACCTGGGCGCTGGAGGCGGAGAAGATTCATGCCGGAATGTACGGCGAGGCCAGGGCTGCTGTGGAGGCCGGTAAGGACGCTGAGGTGGGGCCGGTCTATGTCTGCTCAGTCTGCGGCTGGACGGGGGGCGGCGAACCACCGGACGAGTGTCCGTTGTGCAAGGCTAAGAAAAATAGATTTGTCACCTTTTAGCCGCTCCCAGGGCCGGAAGCGATCTGACGCCGATTGACACAAGGAGGACACATTTATGCCCAAAGTGCTCATTCTCTACGATACGCGCACGGGTAACACCGGTCGAATGGCTCACGCCGTGGCCGAGGGAGCAAGGTCGGTAGGGGGAGTGGAAGTCGCGCTCAAGAAGGTTGGGGGTAGTCTGGAGGAACTGGTCGCTGCCGATGGCATCATTCTGGGCTCACCGACCCACAATACCCGGCCCAGTCAGGCTATGAGAAGGCTCTTGTCCAATTTGGGCACTATCCCGCTCGGAGGTAAAGTGGGGGCTGCTTTCGGCTCCTACGGCTGGAGCGGCGAGGCTCCGAGGATCATAGCGCGTGCCTTGAGGGACCGAGGTTTGCGTGTGGTAGGTGAAGCGGTACGGGTGAGGAAGACGCCGAACGCAAACGATCTGGCCCGTTGCAGGGACCTGGGCCGTGCCGTGGCCGAGGCTCTTTCCCCGATCGAAGAAGAGAAAGGAGGGTGATTTATGGTTAAAGAGGTAGATTCCTGTGTGCAACCAGCGGCGGGACCTTTGGTCCCAGAGCCAACCCCCGTCGAGGGCGTATCACCACCAGAGGAGGAAGTAAAAATGGTAATGGCACGTGTGGGCAAAGAAGCCCCGGACTTCGAAGCCTCGGCTTACGTGGCCGGCGAGGGCTTCAAGAACGTGAAACTCTCGGACTATCGAGGCCAGTGGGTGGTGCTCTGTTTCTACCCCGGCGATTTCACCTTCGTCTGACCGACGGAACTGTCGGCAGTTGCCGTCAAGTACCCGGAGTTGAAGGAACTGGGCGTCGAGGTGTTGTCCGTCAGCACCGACAGTCGCTTCACCCACAAAATCTGGAACGAGGTGGAACTATCCAAGATGGTGGAGGGCGGTATCCCATTCCCCATGCTCTCCGACCAGGGCGGACGCATCGGCACCGTATACGGGGTGTACGACGAGGACGCCGGCGTGAACATCCGCGGCCGCTTCATCATTGACCCCGACGGGGTGATCCAGGCGATGGAGGTGCTCACCCCGCCGGTGGGGCGCAACCCGGCCGAGTTGATCCGCCAGATCAAAGCCTTCCAGCATGTGCGCGCGACCGGCGGGGCGGAGGCGACCCCTTCCGGCTGGACGCCCGGTGAGAAGACCCTCAAGCCCGGCCCCGACCTGGTGGGCAAGGTGTGGGAAGTGTGGAAGCCCTAGGAGGCTGGGGAGCCTGGTCTTCTCCCCCAGGTTCCCCCTTCCACGGGAAATCCCAAAGATCCATAAAAGGGAAAGGAGGCAACCATGTCGGAACTGAGCGAACACATTCAGAAGGCCGACTGGAAGAAGGAGAAGCACGTGCCGGTCATCGAGTGCCCGGATGAGGTCAAGGCCGGCGAGGTCTTTGAGGTGAGGGTCAGTGTGGGGAAGGAGATTGCCCATCCCAATACCGTCGAACACCACATCCGCTGGATTGGCCTTTACTTTCACCCTGAAGGCGAGAAGTTCGCCTACGAAGTGGGCCACTTCGAGTTCAGTGCCCACGGCGAAGGGACGGCCTACACACACCCTGCAGTGACGGCATCGTTGGAGATTGACAAATCCGGCATGTTGCACGCGCTGGCCCTCTGCAACATCCACGGGCTGTGGGAGAGCAGTAAGGACATCAGCGCAGGTTAGTTAGTTTGTGGTGCAAAACAAGGCCGGAGGCCCGGCTTCAGCCGGGAAAACCCCGATTAATGGGGGCCTCCATCGAGTTTGGCACCGAGAATTAGGTCGGTAGAGACGTAGCCGATGGAACAGGAGGGCCGAATGAATGATAAACAGGCAGTGGTTGATATGCTCAACGCCGACCTGCGCGACGAGCATGCGGCCGTCATCCAGTATCTGCAGCACGCCTACGCCATCGGCGAGGGTGAGGAGGCGTGCGAGATCGAGGCCATCGCCCGCGAGGAGATGCGCCACTTCGATTGGCTGGCCCAGGCCATAGTTGCCCTGGGGGGCAGGCCGGATATGGAGCGGGGGAAGGTAGACCTTTCAGGCGGCGGCCCAGGTGAGTGGATGGCCCGCGACATCCTGGCCGAGGAGGGAGCCATCGCTCAATACAAGAAGCACATCGCTGCCATTGCCGACTCGAAGGTCAAGCGGCTGTTGCAGCGCATCCTCGCCGACGAAGAGGCCCATCACGACATATTCACCCATCTGGCCGACAAATTGGCCGGGGGGAAGGCTGAGGCCCAGGAACCGTTAGAGATGAGGAAGGCCGAAGGTGTGCCCCCGCGCGTGCTCGACATCCTGCAACAGGGAGTGCGCCACGAGTATACCGTCATCCTGCAGTATCTTTACCACAACTTCGTTACGCCTCACTGCGAGGTTGGCCGTGAACTGGAGATGCAGGCCATCAATGAGATGCAGCACCTGGGCTGGCTGGCCGAAGAGGTGGCCGAATTGGGCGGCCACCCTGACATCGCACACGCTGCCCTGTCCCTGGAGGGCGACACAGCGCAGATGCTACAAGCGGACATCGAGGCCGAACGCGCGGTGGCGCTGGATTATACCCGCCAGTTGGACGAGATCGAGGACGAAGGACTGCGTAAGTTGCTGGCTCGCATCCGTGATCACGAGGTCTACCACGGTGCGGTCTTGAGCGATCTGCTGGCTGAAGTAGAAGAGACGGCAAAGCCCGAGGAGGCGCCTGGCCCTTGAGAGGTTTGACCACCGCCTAATGGTGAGCGAGGCAGATAGGGCAGCCGCCTGCGGCATCATTATCGGCTGCTAGAGCGGGCGTGGCGCTGTGCTGCTGCGCCCGCCTCGTTTTGTTACCGGTCGGGTTGACCGCAGACCTAATCTGGGCTACAATCAGGCGTGCGGCTGGAGGCCACACTATATTGCAGGGTGCCATCCCGCCTCACTCTATTCGGACGCTGGATTAACTGATGACCGTCACAGCCCAGACTCTCTCCCAGTTGCCGCTCTTTGCCGGGCTCGGCGACGACGCCTTGCGGGAAATCGCGCCCCATGTGTACGAGCGCACGTTCCCGCCCGGCCAGGTGATTCTGCTGGAAGGTGATCCCTGCCAGGCGGTGTACTTCGTCGCCCGGGGGGTGGTGCGCGCTCGCCGAACGTCACTCGCAGGCCGCGAGCACGTGCTGGCTTACCTCGGCCCGGGCGAGTGTTTCAGCCTCGTCCCCGCGCTCGACGGCGATCCCCATCTGTCCAGCGTGGATACTCTGACGGAGGTCACGCTCTACACCATCCCTTGTCAGCACTTCCGGCGCATCGTGCGCGAGCACCACGAGGTGGCGATGGCCGTTATAGAGCGCCTGGCGGCCGAGGTGCGACGCCTGAGCGACGTGGTGGAGGACCTGGCCTTGCATACGGTACGTACCCGCCTGGCGCGTTTCCTGCTGGCCCAGGCCGATGACCCGCAGCCATTCCACCGCTGGACGCAAGAAGAGATCGCTGCGCACATCGGCACCGTGCGGGAGATGGTGGGGCGCACATTGCGGGCCTTCGCCGACGCCGGGTTGATCCACCGCCAGCGCGGGCGGGTCGTCGTGGTGGATCGGGAGGGGCTGGAGCGAGAGGCTACAGGCAGGGGAACCTAGCGCCGGCTCTTCAGGCCGGCGCCGACTGGGGATAGTTTGCGGTGCAAAACTCGACGGAGGCCCCGATTTATCGGGGTTTTCCCGGCTGAAGCCGGGCCTCCACCCCCCTCTTGCACCAAGAACTAGATAAAAAGGACTTTTGTCACAGACGAACGATCGCTCTGATGATACAATGACGACGGTCGTTTTGGATACGGGAGATGAATGTGAACATGACATGGGCCCTGCCCCAGGTTGACGAAACCCGTTGCACCCTCTGCGGGCTATGCGTGGAGGCCTGCCCCTGTCACGCTGTGAAACTGGGGGAGCAGGGGCCGGTCTTCGCCTGTCCCGAAGCCTGTCGCCGCGCCCGCGCCGAGGCTTGCGATTGCTGTTGCCTGTGCGAGGAGGTCTGCCCCACCGGCGCCATCACCTGTGCCTTTGAGATTGTCGGTTTTGAATGGAACCATGATATGGAAAGGAGGCTTGCATTAAATGGCTGAGAAAGAAAGACTGGCTATGTTTTGCTACCAGTGTTCTCAGACCGTAAGGGGAACGGGTTGCACCGTAAAAGGGGTATGCGGGAAAGTGCCCACAGTCGCCCGTTTGCAGGACAACTTGATACTGACCACGAAAGGGATGGCCGCCTATCTCTACCATGCCAGGGAACTCGGATATACCGACCCTGAGATAGACGCTTTCCTGGAACGGGCCTTCTACGCCACCTTCACTAACGTCAATTTTGACGCGGCCGACCTCGTCAGACTGGCTGTTGAGGCCGGCGAGATGAACGTCAGAACGATGCGACTGCTGAAAAAGGCCCACATTGAAACCTATGGGGAACCGGAGCCCACCGAGGTGCAGACAGGGACGATCAAGGGACACGGGATCATAGTCACCGGCCACGGCCTCAAGGCGCTGGGGGCGCTGCTCGAACAGACCGAAGGGACGGGCATAAATGTCTACACCCACTCAGAACTCCTGCCTGCCCACGGGTATCCCGGTCTGAAAAGGTACAAGCACCTGGTCGGCAACCTGGGCAAAGCGTGGTTTGACCAGAAAAAACTGTTTTCGAAGTACCCTGTGGCGATCCTGGGAACCTCGAACTGCGTCCTGATCCCCAGGGAGGAGTACAGGGAGAGGATGTTTACCACCGGGCCGACACGGCTGCCTGGCGTGCGACATATTGACGGGTACGACTATACCCCGGTGATAGAGAAGGCCCAATCGCTGCCGGAACTTGATGAGGAGCCGGGGGAGGTGGTACTAACCACGGGATTCTCCAAGTCCGTAGTGTTGTCTCTGAAAGATAAGATCAAGCAACTGGTAGAAGCAGGCAAAATCCGCCACTTCTTCCTCGTGGGCGGCTGCGATTCGCCGCACAAAAAGGCAGGATATTATCGGGAGTTTGTCCGGCTCCTGCCACAGGATACAATCGTCTTAACTTTGGCATGCGGCAAGTTCAGGATCAACGACCTGAATCTTGGCAATATCGAGGGCATTCCCAGGCTGATTGACCTGGGGCAGTGTAATGATTCGATTGTCGCCATAGACATCGCCCAGGCCTTGGCCGAACTGTTTGGCGTGGGCATAAATGAACTCCCGCTTACGCTGGTGCTCAGTTGGATGGAGCAGAAGGCTGTGGCCATCCTTTGGAGTCTGCTGGCGCTCGGGATTAAGGGCATATATCTGGGTCCCATCCTCCCTGCTTGGGTGAATGACGATATTCTGAAAGTACTGAGGGAGAGTTACGATTTGCGACTCATCGGTGACCCGGAGGAAGACATCAAGCAGATCCTGGGGGCGTAAGAATGGGATTAGGGACAGGAAATTGATGATAGGAGGGGCAAGAAATGGCTAGAGTAACTGAGCAAGCGGTGCGTGAGGCACTGCGCCAGGTCATTGACCCGCATGTGGGGATGGACCTGGTTACAATGGGGATGATCCGCCAGGTGGAGATTGACGAGGAGGGAAAGGTCGAGGTGAAGATGGTGCTCACCGCTCCCTTCTGCCCGCTAGCCTCCTATTTGGTGGAGCAGGTACACCGGACTACGGCCCAGGTGCCTGGGGTCCAGGAGGCCAATGTGACTCTGCTGGATGAGCAGTGGGACCCGGCCTGGATGGAACGACCGGCGGGGCAAGTTTAACCTCTGGAGCGACT
>QMOC01000048.1 GCA_003648085.1 Chloroflexota bacterium | reverse complement strand
CCAGGTTCAGCGGGTAGATCTCCAGACGCGGGTCGGCCTGCACTGCGTCGAGCAGGCTGTTAATGTCCGGGATGCTGGTACGCCCCCGTTCGATGATAAATGCGGCTTCAGCCAGGGCAATGATGGGCAGAACCAGGTTGCTATAGCGTAATCTGGTGGATGAGGCGCAGCCGTTCATCATGCGGCAAGCGCCCTATCTGGATCACGATTTGCTCCATAGCACTGGTAGCAACCGCCATCCGGCAGCCGCACGGTGAACCTGCTGCCCAGCCCCACGACGCTCTCGGCGGTGATGGTGCCGCCGTGGGCCTCGACGATCTCCTTCGCGATTGCCAGCCCCAACCCGGCCCCCCGACCGCGCCGGCGGGACTTGTCTACCTGATAGAAGCGCTCGAAGATACGGGGAAGTGCTTCGGCCGGGATGCCCTCGCCGGTGTCGGTGACCGTCACCTCGACGGTGCGTCCCTCGTCCACCCGGCGCGCCGCGATGGTGACCTTGCCCCCGGCGGGAGTGTGTGCGACGGAGTTGTCCAGCAGGTTAGTGAAGACCTGCGCCAGCCGATCGGTGTCGCCGGTGACGACCAGGGACTCAGGTGCGTCCAACTCCAGAGCCACCTCCGCCGCCTGCGCCTGGGGCGTCAGTTTTTCGACGCACCCCCGCAGCAGCGGGCCGAGTTCCACCGGGTCACGCGCCATCACGATTTGTCCGGCGTCGAAACGGGCCAGGATCAGCAACTCGTCCACCATGCGCCGCATACGCTCCGCCTCATCGTGGATGACGCGGGCGGCGCGGGCTGTCGCCTCCGGCGTCGAAGCCGTGCCGTCGAGCAGCGCCTGGGAGAAGCCCTGGATGGAGGTAAGGGGGGTCTTGAGTTCGTGGGAGACGTTGGCCACAAAGTCGCGCTGCGATTGCTGGGCAGCCTCGACCTGGTCGGCCATCGCGTTGAAGGAGCGAGCCAGGCCCTGCACCTCGGCCGGGCCGGAGACCGGCGCACGTGTGCCGGCCTCACCGCGGGCGATGGCCTCGGCCGCGCCGGCCACCCGCCGCAACGGGGCGGCGACCGAGCGGCTGATGAGAAGCGCCAACAGGATGGAGATGACCAACGCCGCCAGGCCGGCCCACAGCAACGGGGTCAGCAGATGTTCACGCGCCCAGGCCAGCGCCGCGCCGCGAGGCTCCAGCGCGGCGAAGACGATCCTCTCACGCGAAGGAGGGGTCGGCCACGGCAGCGCGACGAAGAGCCAGGTCCGCGCCTCCGCGTCGGTGAAACTCCCCCGCACGCCGCCCTGGGGGCCACGGCTGAAGCGTGCTCCCGCCAGCAGGTTCTGGCCTTCCCACTCATTCCGACTATCGAGGATGACGTTGCCCTGGGAGTCGAGGAGCAGGATGCGTACGTTTCGGTCCTGGTCAACCTGCTGCAGCCGAGGGGCCAGCCGTTCGGGGCCGATGTCCCTCCCGCGCACCATAACGATGGTCGCGCGGGCCACATCGTCCAGGCGCTGAAAGACAAAACGCTGCTGTATCTGGCGGACGCGCAGCGCCACGAGCAGCGCCAGCCCGGCCACGAGCAAGCAGACGAGGATGACGGCGACGTAGGAGAGCAGCAGGCGGGAGTTTAGGGAGCGGAACACGCGCTTATCACTCCCCCTGTGAGGAATCGCTGGATGGCGTCAGCCGCTTCGACGATGTCAGTTAGGTACAGTTCCTCACGCCGCATAGAGCACCTCTGCGCTGGAAAGCACGGCCTGACGGATCTTCGGTTTCAGGCCCCCTTTAGGTACCAAGTCCACCGGGCGGTGAAGTATGTCGGAGAGTTCCCTCTGCATCCGGGCCAATGTCATGAAGCCTACCTGCGCCTCTGGTTCAAATTCCACCAGCAAATCCACGTCGCTTTCAGCTTCAAAATCATCGCGGAGGGCCGAGCCAAATAGGGCCAGTTCGCGTACCCGGTACCGCCGGCACAGCATCCTGATTTTCTCCACAGGGAGATCGAGGTTTTGCATCATGGGAAATCTCCTAATCTCCGCGCCTCTGCAGTGCACCTGTTTGACTTTCGCTTCAGGCAACCAATTTATACCCCACCCCCAGCACCGTCTCGATCTCGACGCTGGAGGAGCCGGCCAGTTTCTTGCGCAGGTGGGCGATGTGGACGTCCACCGTGCGCGTCTCGCCGTAGAAGTCGTAGCCCCAGACCAGGTTGAGCAGTTGCTCGCGGCTGAGGACCAGCCCACGGTGCTCGGCCAGCGTCAGCAGCAGGTCGAACTCCTTGGGGCGCAGTTCCACCGGCTGCCCGGCGATGGTGACTTCGTGGCGGGCGGGGTCTATCGTGAGGTCGCCCACGTGGACGGGGGCCTGCGGTCGGGCGGCGCGCCGGGTGCGGCGCAGGATGGCCTTGACGCGGGCGACCAGTTCGCGGGGGTTGAAGGGTTTGGTCATGTAATCGTCGGCCCCCAGTTCCAGCCCCACGATCTTGTCCACGTCGTCGTCGCGGGCGGTGAGCATGATGATGGGGAGGTCGGGCGCTACCTTGCCGCCCCTCACGCTCCGGCAGACCTCCCAGCCGTCCACCTCGGGCAGCATCAGGTCGAGCACCATCAGCGCCGGAGGCTGGCGGGCGATCATCTCCAGCGCCCTGGCCCCATCGTTGGCCGATTGCACGCGGAACCCCTCCTGCTCCAGATACATCCGCGCCAGTTCAACGATGTGGGTTTCGTCGTCCACGACCAGAATGGTCTCACCTGCCATCGTTCGCCCCTTCTGCCCTTCAACCACTTTCGCCCTCCCCGAAGGCCAGCGCCAGCGCCCGGTCGGTGACGGCGGCGTAGACCAGGGTAAGCGTGCTGACGAATGCCTCCGGTCGGCGGGAGAAAGGCGGCGGCCCCAGCCGCTTCAAAAGCGCCGTCTCCACCGCTGGCGGCGCGATGGTCACGTGGAAGCCGCCCAGGCTTTCCCCCGGGTCCCAGAAACGGGGAAGGGCTGCATCCAGGGGCTCCGCCTGCGGCTCCGGCTCCTCCACCGGTGCGGCCTCCTCGATGGACGGGGCACCGGCGGCGCGGCGGGCGCGCAACGCCTCCATCACCTGCTCGCGGGTGCGGCCCCGCAGCGTGAACAGGAGGAAGGGGTCGCGGTCAAATTCCTCCCCCAGCAGGTAGTAGACGGCGGCGATGTGCTTGCAGGGGACGGCCCAATCGGGGCAGGAACAACTCATCTCGATGTCGCCGCTGGCGGGGAAGAGAGAGACCCTGGCGGCTTTGAACGCCTCCTCGATCTCCGGCGGCATCTCGCCGGCCAGGAGTTGGGCGGCGAAGAGCGCCTGCCCCGCCATCGCATCAATCGCCCGCCCCCACTGCTCCTCGCTCAGTGGTCTGATCTCAATACGCACGCTGTAGGGTCTGCGGCGGGAGCCCTGCACGCGGGCGGTGACCAGCCCCGGGCGCACATCAATGTTCAGCACCTGGCCTTTGCGGGCATAGGTGCGGCCACGCTGTAAACGATTGCTCCACCCGAAGGACTCGAGGACCGCAATCCAGCGCCGCGCCCACCAGTTTTTTCCGAATCTCCCGCGCTGCGTACGTGCTTTAATGCCATCCTTGACCGGGATGGGTGTGGATTTGGGGAAATAGCCCCAGTAATTGTTGTATCTCCTGCGACTCATTCAGACGAACTCCTCGGCCCATGCCGGGCGATGAATCGCCCGGCTGAGTAGCATCGAAGCCCGGTAAACCGGGCTGAAACCCGGCCGGGAGCGCGGTTCACCGCGCTTTCACCTGCATTAGCCGGTGGATTCATCCACCGGCGAGGCGGCGGCAATGCATCCCATTTCGTGCGGAACTTGCACTACAGCCCACTAGCGATGATCTCCCGCGGTGTTTGCCCGTTGACCGGCAATGTGCCACTTTGGGCGTCCACTCCAGGTTAATCCCCTACTGCTTCACGACTCAAGGTGACCAGTTCCCGTAACTGATCGGTGCTCAGTTCCGTGAGCCAGGCCTCCCCTGTGCCGATGACGCTCTCCGCCAGCGCCTTCTTGCTCTCGATCAATTCGTCAATCCGCTCCTCCAGCGTGCCGACGCAGACGAACTTGTGCACCCACACGTCCTTCGTCTGCCCGATACGGAAGGCCCGGTCGGTGGCCTGGTTCTCCACGGCCGGGTTCCACCAGCGGTCGAAGTGGAAGACGTGATTGGCGCGGGTCAGGTTCAGCCCCAGGCCGCCCGCCTTGAGCGAGAGGACGAAAATCGCCGGGCCGTGCCGCTCCTCCTGGAAGCGAGCGATCATCCGATCGCGCTGCCTGGCCGGTGTGCCACCGTAGAGGAACAGCACCTCACCGCCGAAGAGGTCCTGCAGGTATTTCTGCAGGAGCGCGCCCATCTCGGCGAATTGGGTGAAGACCAGCGCCCGCTCGCCGACCGACAACACCTCTTCTAGCATCTCTCCCAGGCGGGCCAGTTTGCCGGAGCGGCCGGGCAGCGCGGAGCCGTCGCCCAGGAACTGCGCCGGGTGGTTGCAGATCTGCTTCAACCGCAGAAGCATCGAGAGCACCAGCCCCTTGCGCTGGATGCCCTTCGCCTCCTCCACCTGGAGCATCGCATCCTCGACCACCGCCTGGTAAAGCGTCGCCTGCTCCGGCGTGAGCGTGCAGTAGACCTTGTTCTCCAGTTTCTCCGGCAGGTCCTGAATGATGGTGGGGTCGGTCTTGACGCGGCGCAGGATGAAGGGGCGGACCAGTTTCCGCAGCCGCGCCGCCGCCTCCTGATCCTGGTAGCGCTCGATGGGCCGGGCAAAGCGGGTGCGGAACGCCTTCTGTGAGCCCAGATAGCCGGGGTTGAGGAACTGCATGATGGACCACAGTTCCGCGAGGCGGTTTTCGACCGGGGTGCCGGTGAGCGCGATGCGGTAACCGGCCTGGAGGCGGCGGACGGCCTGGGTCTGCTTGGCAGCAGGGTTCTTGATGTTCTGCGCTTCGTCAAGTACGACACCGGCCCACTTGACCGCGCGCAGCGTCTCCTCGTCCCGGCGGGCCAGCGCGTAGGTGCTGATGACGACGTGGGACTGGCGGGCACGGGCGGCGAACTCCTCCCCGCTGGCTCGGTCGCTGCCGTGGTGCACCATCACGCGCAGCGACGGGGCGAAGCGCGCGATCTCCCGCGCCCAGTTGCCCACGACGGAGGTGGGGCAGATGACCAACACCGGCCCCTCGGCCCGCCCGTTCTCCAGATCGTGCAGAATGAGGGCAATGGTCTCGATAGTCTTGCCCAGGCCCATGTCGTCGGCCAGGCAGGCCCCCAGGCCCCAGCGGTGCAGGAAGTCCAGCCAGGAGAAGCCGCGCACCTGGTAGGGGCGCAGTTGGCCGACGAAGCCCCGGGGCTGAGGGAGTTCGGTCAGTGGCTCGCTACCGTTCAATCGGCGCAACAGGTCGCGTATCCACCCCTGCGCCTCGACGCCGACGACCGGCAGATCGCCGACCTTGCCCTCCTCCGCCAACCCCATCTGGAGCGCCTCCCGCAGCGTCATCTCCTCCTCGGCAGCGCGCTTCTCCCAGAAGCGGATGGCGGCCTCGATCTGCTCCGGTTGGAGTTCGACCCACTCGCCGCGCACCTGCACCAGCGGCAGTTTGAGCGCCGCCAGGTGGGCGAACTCTTCCGGGTCTACGGTCTGGTCGCCGAGGGCCAGTTGCCAGCGGAAACGCACCAGCGCGTTCAGGTTCAGGATGCCCTTGCCGTCGGCAGGGGAGATGGTGGCGCGCACGCCCAGCCGCTTATGGCGCCTCTTCCACCACTGAGGCACCAGGACGCCGAAGCCGCTCTGCTCCAGCAGCGGGGCCGCCTCGCGCAGGAAGACGTACGCCTGCTCGGTGTCCAGGTGGCAGGCTTCGGGGCGGGCGGTACGCAGGCTCTCTTGCAACGGAGGGAAGAGCCGGGCCGCCTGGCCCAGCCCGGCCAGCAGTTTCTCCTGGGGATTATCGAAGCGGCGATCCAGATAGCGCAGCGTGGAGCCCCGCTCCCGCCAGACCAGGGCCGCCGGGACGAGCAGGCTGGGGTCGTCGCGGGCCTGGAGGAAGAAGCGCAGCGCCCAGCCATCCGACGGCACCCACACCAACGCCTCTTCCTCGTCCTCCGGCGGGGCGGGCGGCTCCAGGCGGAAGCAGATGCGGAAGGGCTCCTCCGCTCCGGCCAGGAGTTGCTCCAGCCAGCGGGCGACCTCGGTGTGGAATCTCTCCAGGCCACGTGCGGGAGCGTCCACCACCGGGTCGCCGTCCTTGCGGAAGAGGGCAGCCAGCCAGGCCCGCAGGGCGGGATCGTCCCGCCGGGTGACGACCTGGAGCAGCGGCGGGGCCCAGGCCCGCACCGCCGCATCCACCAGCGCGCCCAGGAAGTCCTTGAGCAGGGCACGGGGCGCGGGCGGCTCACCCCCCTCCCCGGCCCTCACCCCTCCAGGGAGGGGGGTCAAGGCGCGGCAGACGGGGGGCATCGCCTGCGCCAACCGCTCCACCCGCCGCAGGTCCTCGGGCCGGTCGAGGACGGGCACCCAGATGGCGCGGAAAGTCCCGTTCTGGCGGGTCAGCGTGGGGGCGAACTGCTGCCGGGCCAGGAGTTCCAGCGCCAGTTTGCCCGCCAGCGACCAGAAGCGCAGGTCGGCGCCCAGCGCCACGCGAGGGGCCAGGTCCTCCGGGCGGGGGAGGTCGTTCAGCAGGGCCAGCGCATCCAGGGGTGGGAGCGCCAGGCCATCCACCCGCCAGATGCCGAGGGATGTCGGCTCCTCGGGTTCCTCGGCCAGGAAGTCACGGATGAGTTGGGGGCTGGGCTGGGGATCATTGCCAACCGCCGGCAAGGAGGCCAATACCCGTGCTTCATCCGCAGCGGCAGGGATGAGACCGGGCAGCGCGTCGCGCAGGGCAGCGGGCGGTACGTGGAAGGGATGAGGCGGCGTTTTGGGGGTGCGCCCTCGGCGAGGTGGCAGCGGCTCCCCCTCGCCCCAGAGGAAAAGACGGCCTGGGGAACCGGGGAGCCAGGTGGCGTGGAGCACCCGCCGCCCCGGCAGAGAAGCGAGAGCATCACCGCCTTCACGTGACTCCTCTGCGCGCGCTTCCTCCGCCGGCATCCCCGTGGCCGGCCGATGCTCCCGCTCCCACGCCGCCAGTCGCTCCCGCACCTGTGCCAGCGAGGTGGGGCCGAAGCCACGCAGGACCAGGAGTTCGGCGTCGCTGCGGGCGGCCAGGGCCTCCACCGTGGTAATGCCCGCCCGCACCAGCGCGTTGCGGGCACGGGTGGAGAGGCCCAGGGTATCAATTGGATAAGTCGCACGTGGATCGGTCACCAAGGTAGATCATCTCAGACCGTGAGTGTCTGTTACAACATCCATCCGATTAGAACTCCCGCTCGCCGAAGTGCTCCCACATTTCCCGGCGGATCTCTGCAATGTGTTCCTCGCCAGTTGTCGGCTCCATTGCCCTTTTATCTCACCTTGTCTCCCTCTCCCGCTTGTGCGCCTCGATAATCTGCTGCGCCAGATGCGACGGCACCTCCTCGTAATGATCGAACTCCATCGAGAAGATGCCCCGGCCCTGGGTCAGGCTGCGCAGGTCGGTGGCGTAGCGCTGCATCTCCGCCAACGGCACCAGCGCCGTGATGACGCTCTTACCGCCGCGTTGCTCCATCCCTTGCACCTGCGCCCGCTTCGTGTTCAGGTCGCCCATGATGTCGCCGGTGTACTCCTCCGGCACGGTGATCGTCACTTTATAAATAGGCTCCAACAACACCGGCCCGGCACCCAGCATCACCTTCTTGAACACCTCTCGCCCGGCAATTTGGAAGGCGATGTCCTTGGAGTCCACCGGGTGCTCTTTGCCGTCGTAGACCACGGCCTTGACGTCGGTGACCGGATAGCCGGCGATGACGCCCTGGGCCATTGCCGTCTTGATGCCCTTTTCGATGGAGCCCTCGAAAGAGCGTGAGATGGCTCCGCCGAAGACCTCCCACTCGTACTCGAAGCCGGTGTCGCGGGGCAACGGCTCCAGCCGCATGTGCACCTCGGCGAACTGGCCCGCGCCGCCGGTCTGCTTTTTGTGCCGATACTGATCGGCATGGACGCGGGTGATCGTCTCTCGATAGGGCACCTTGGGAATGGCGGTCTCGACGCCGACACCGAAGCGGTTCTCCATTCGGCGCACAGCAATGTCCACGTGAGCCTCACCCATCCCCTCCAAGATCGTCTCCCGCGTGCTGGGCTCCTGGTGCCAGCGTAGCGTGGGATCCTCCTCGCAGATGCGGGTCAGTGTGGGCGCCAGTTTAGCTTGGTCGGCCTTGCTCCTGGGTCTGACGGCCACGGCAAAGAGAGGGGATGGGAAGACCGGGCCGGGCAGGCTTACGGGGTGGCCTTTGTCGCACAGCGTATCGCCGGTGAGCGTGTGGGTCAACTTGGCCACTGCGCCGATGTCGCCGGCGTGCAGGTGGGGCACCGGGATCTGCTCCTTGCCGCGCATCACGTAGAGTTGGCCCAGCCGCTCCTCCTCCTCGGCCCGGCTGTTGTAGACACGGCTATCCGACTTCATCATCCCGCCGTAGACGCGGAAGTAGGTCAGTTTGCCCACGTAGGGGTCAGCGGTCGTCTTAAAGACCAGCGCCGCCAGCGGAGCCAGGTCGTTGGGCTCGATCTGCTCCTCGCCCGCCGGCCCCTGCGCTGTGACCGATCCCCGGTCGGCCGGTGAGGGTGCGTAAGCGACGAGTGCATCCAGCAGCGCCCGCGTGCCCAGGTTCGCCGTCGCCGCCGTCACCAGGACGGGGATGACTGTCCCGTTGAAGGTAGCAGCGCGCAAACCCCGCCGGATCTCCTCCTCGGTCAATTCCTCCCCTTCCAGATATTTCATAATGAGTTCATCGTCTGCCTCGGCGGCGGCCTCGACCAACTGAACGCGGGCCTCCTCTGCCCGATCAGCCAGGTCGGCCGGGATCTCCGTGGCCTTCCCTTCGGGACCCATCAGCGCCTGCATCTTCACCAGGTCCACCACGCCCGCGAACTTCCCCTCCGTGCCAACGGGGAGTTGGACGAGAACGAAGTTCTGCCCAAACGCTTCTTGCAGCGCCTCCAATGCGCGGTCCAGGTTGGCGTTCTCCCGGTTCATCTTGTTAATGACCACCATGCGGGGCAACCCCTGTTCCTCGGCGAAATTCCAGACCAACTCCGTCCCCACCTCGACGCCGGCCATAGCGTCCACCAGGATCAGCGCCAGGTCGGCCACTCGCACCGCGCTCTTGACCTCGCCGACGAAGTCGGTATAGCCGGGAGTATCCAATACGTTAATCTTGCAGCCCTCCCACTCGGCAGGGACGAGAGCCAGGTTGAGCGAGATGTGGCGACGGGTCTCCTCCTCGTCGAAGTCGGCGACGGTTGTGCCGTCCTCGACCCGCCCCAGGCGGTTAATCGCGCCACTGGCGAAGAGCATCGCCTCCGCCAGCGAAGTTTTGCCAGAACTGCCATGTCCCAGCAGAACGATGTTACGTAATTGCTCGGTATGGTACTCCTTCATAGAAATCGCAATCCCCCTTTCAGGTTATATCTGGGTGTTTGATGATTTGAGCAACTTTCAGCAGGCTCAGGGCATGCTCACGTGGGCTTTTCATAGAGCACTTTCCCTTCCCGTAGGGCTGTGTTGATGAAGTGCGATCTCACCCCGCGCCATTCCTCGACCTCTTCCGGCGTCCACCACACGATGTCCT
>QMOC01000047.1 GCA_003648085.1 Chloroflexota bacterium | reverse complement strand
GCCCACTACGAACATATTTCTCCTCCACTGATTATAGCATACTTGTCTGGAGAGACAATATTACAGGGAACGTTTAGCGTCATCTGGGCGCTGGTCATCTCCAAAAAGTCGTTGCCGGTTTCTTGCACGTCCGCCCGGCGGTGAACCACCGGGCTCAGCCGGCAAAGCCCTGGGGGCTCATCTCAGCCCCGCAGGGGCTTCGCTTGTGAGCCGGAGGCTTGAGCGCGGCGGAGCCTCCGGCGGGCGAGCCCGTGCTTGACTATTTGGAATGTCGGGCGTATATTTATGTGTGGGCCTGGTGTGAACGAGAGACAAATTTTGTCGGAGGTGAGCATGTCTTCCCTGAAGCGGTTCGTCGGTCAACACCCGCGCCTGACAGCCTGGCTGGTGTTGGCCATCGGTATGGTGGTCATTCTTGTGTGGTCTGCTCGCGACGTGGGTCTGCTGCCGGGGCAGTGGGCTGCTCTGATCGTGGCCACTATTGGCCTGGCCGGCCTGTGTGTCTGGATCATCGGATGGGAGGATGAAGAGGAGGAAGAAGGAGGAGAGGGAGGAAAAGAATAGTGAGGAACAGGAACTGAAGCCCGGTCCGGCTTTCGAGAGGGCCGAAAGTCTATGATGTGAAGAGTGCGGTTGAGCAGAACCCCGGCTTCTGCCAGGAGTCGGGGTTCTTTGATTGCGTTTCGCCCCATTTTGAGTACAATATACCCGGCAGGGTAAAATGGTTGAGCACTTGAAACGGCTGGTTGCATTGACTCTCGTGGTCACTATGTTGATACCGCTTGGGATGGCCCGTGCTCAGGAGGGAGATGGGGTCACGCGGCTGATGGAACGCATGTCCAGCGCGGCCAAAGTCGGGCAACTCTTTCTGGTCACCTTCCCCGGGGCCGAGGTCACCGAGGACGCCATCATCACGGAGTTGATCCGCGATTATCACATCGGCGGGGTAGTGCTCCTGCCCGAAAACGGCAACATCATCAACGAGGGCGATACGCCCGCGCAGGTGGCTACGCTGGTCGGTCAACTTCAGCGGACCGCCTGGGACGCGACACAGCCGGTGACCGAGACGCTTGTCGAAGAAGAAACACCACCTGAGCCCTTCATCCCGCTCTTCATTGCCGTAAATCACGAGGGGAACGGCATACCCTTCACCAGCATCGTCAATGGGACTACGCCGTTGCCCTCGGAGATGGCGTTGGGGGCTACCTGGAATCTGAGTCATACGGAGACCGTGGGGCAAATCGTGGGGCAGGAACTGCGCGCCTTGGGCGTCAACATGCTGCTGGGGCCGTCGTTGGATGTGCTCGAGAACCCGCGCCCTGGAAGTGCCGGCGACCTGGGGGTGAGAGCCTTTGGAGGCGAGCCGTTCTGGGTGGGGCAGATGGGACAGGCATACATTCGCGGCGTCCACGAGGGGGCTGAGGGACAGATCGCGGTTGTAGCGAAGCACTTCCCCGGCCTGGGAGCCTCCGACCGCTCGCTCGATGAAGAGGTCTCCACCGTGCAACGCACGCTGGAGAAACTGCGGCAGGTTGACCTGGCTCCCTTTTTCGCCGTGGCTCGGGCCGAGGATCCGCTGGCACGCCCGGACGGGGTGATGGTGTCTCACATCCGCTTCCGGGGACTGGAGGGCGGTCGCTTCGTCACCACCCGCCCGATCAGCGTGGACAGTCAGGTGCTCCAGCGGCTGCTGGGGCAGCCGGAACTCACCGCCTGGCGTGAAGCGGGCGGTGTGACGGTCTCTGATGGGTTAGGTGTACGTGCACTGCGCCGCTTCTACGATCCCAGTGAGCAGAGTTTCAATGGCCGCCGCATCGCACAGGAGGCCTTCCTCGCCGGGAACGATCTCCTGCTCCTCTCTCAATTCGCGCTCAGCGACGATTGGGAGGATCAGATCGCCAACGTCAAATCCACGCTCGCCTTCTTCCGCGAGAAATATGATAGCGATCCCTCGTTCCAGGCACTGGTGGACGCGGCCGTCGCGCGTATATTGCGGCTTAAACTCGCGCTCTATGGCGGTACATTTAACCTCGCTGCCACCCAGCCGGACGCGGAGATGGTCAGCGAACGAGTGGGGCTCTATCAAGAGGCCATCTCGGCCATCAGTCGCGATGCTATCACGCTCCTCTCACCTCCTTCACCTGACCTGGTTCCCTCTCCTCCGACTTCCGAGGACCACATCGTCATCTTCACCGACGGCCGAGAGGAGCGACCCTGTGCCACGTGCGTCCCCGTGCCCTACATTGACCCCCTTGCGCTGCGAGACACGATTGTGCGGCTCTACGGCCCGGACGCGACGGGGCAGGTTAATCCGGCACTGGTGACCAGTTTCACCTTCGATCAATTGGAAGCATACCTGAGCACACCGCCATCGCCTCCCACGCCAACCCCTGCGGCCGGCGAGGTCATCACGCCAACTCCGCCATCCCCCGTCGAGACGGCACTGCAGAACGCTGATTGGATTATCTTCGCCATGCTTAACCCGAATGGCGATCCGCCCCAATCGGAAGCCGTGCGGCGCTTTCTCGCCGAGCGAGCCGACGCATTGCGCAATCCTCGCCTGGTCGTGCTGGCTTACGACGCCCCCTACTACCTGGACGCGACCGAGATCAGCAAACTAAGAGCCTACTATGTGGCCTACAGCCGGGTAGAACTCTTTATTGAATCGTCTGTGCGGGCTCTATTCGGCGAGTTTGCACCGGTGGGGACTCCGCCGGTCAGTGTGACCGGTGTCAACTATGATCTGCTGACCCAGACCTCTCCCGATCCTGAACAGACCATCACGCTCTACTACGAGAAAATCAGCGAGCCAGCCGGGGAGGGTCAACCAACACCGGAGCCAACCGAGGAGGGACAGCCGACACCGGAACCCCCCAGGCTTGAAATTGGCGACGTATTGAGATTGCATACCGGGGTGATCCTCGACCACAACGGTCATCCTGTGCCCGACGGCACCCCTGTCCAGTTTATCTTCACCTATCCGCAAGAGGGGCTGGAACACTCCGATATAGCAGTCACCCGTGGTGGTGTGGCCGAAATGACGTACATGCTGGAGCGAACAGGGCAACTCGACATATCTGTCCAGGCGGACCCCGTTCCACGCACGCTCTGTCTGCAAATCATGATTCCAGAGGGGGAACCGGCGATTATCGTTTCCCCAACGCCCACGCCCACGTCTACGCCCACACCGACACCCACACCTACACCGGAGCCAGAACCGGAGATCGAAGAAACGCCACAACCGACGCCTGGGCCAGGGGGTGAGGAGGAGGAGGTATCTGTAACAGAGGAGGCCGGACCGTTGGATCTGGTGCTGGCCCTGATGGGCGTCCTGATTGCCAGCGGCACGGGGTACTATGTTGTGCGTCTGAACAACGGGCCGGTCAGCCGGGCTTTGCGCCTGGCGCTGTGGTGTATGATAGGCGGATTCGCACTGTATGTGCTTTACGCTCTGAGTGTGCCGGAGGCCCCCTGGCTGCGGGAGCGGAATGGCGTGTGGGCAGCAGGATGGATGGCGCTGCTCGGCGGCGTGGTGCCGTTGATCGTCATGTGGATTGCCGGCCGGTGGAGACGACCCAATCGCTGGTGACCGGCTTATAGGAGAGTCACTGCAATAGCGAGGACGAACATCACTGCAGCGAATGCCAGCAGCCCTCGATTTTCGACCACCGCCCGATGCCATTCACCAGGCGCAGGAACCAGGGGAAGCAATGAGGAGGGCAGCGAACTGGCGTGTAGCATCTCACGAAATATCGCTACGTCCGGCGGACGCTGATTGGGGTGCATAGCGATGGCCGCCAGGATGGCATGCTCCGTGGCGGGGGAGATGCGCGGGTTGATCGCTCGCGGGGGCACGAGTGCGTCGGGGTTGAGGAAACGCTGCTTGGCATCCGCCGGAGGCTGATTGGTCAACAGGTGGTAGAGCGTGGCGCCCAGTGAGTAAATATCGGAACGAGCGTCGGTGTGTCCCGTGTCCCCACCGTACTGCTCCAATGGGGTATAGGCGACGGTGCCCCGGCCCTGCAGTATGGTGATGGTGCGGGAATCGTCCGTCGCCAGCAGTTTGACCAGCCCGAAGTCTACCAATTTAATCACCCCGCCGGGGGTCAATTTGATATTGGCCGGCTTGATGTCACGATGAAGCACGGGGGGGTTCTGGCTGTGGAGGTATTCCAACGCATCACACAACTGATCGGCCCACTGTAGCACTTTCCGTTCGTCGAGGAACTGTCCCTGTTGCCGTTTCCTCTCCATCAGGTGACGCAAGTCCTGCCCGCCAACGAAGTCCATCACCAGGTACTCGCGTCCTCCCTCAGTGAACGTATCAGAGACTTTGGGGAGGTTAGGGTGGTCCAGCCGCGCCAGGGTGGAGGCCTCGCGGCGAAACTGCTCCCGGGATTGAGCCAGCGCCTCCGGCGTAGCGTCGGGGTCCGGGCAAACTTCCTTGATGGCACAGATGCGGCCTTCCAGGCGCAGGTCCTCGGCGCGGTATACTGCGCCCATACCCCCTTGACCGACAGGGGCAATGATTTTGTACCGTCCACGCAGGACGGTCCCAGGTGCGAGTAAGCGGGCCACGGTATCTCTTCTTCACTCCGTTGCGGTTGTATTCAATCATAAGCGAGAAGGGCTATTCTGTCAAGGAGGCGGGATGACACAGCAGGATATGCCAATGCTTATTGTATATGAAGGAGAACTGGAAGGACAGCGATGGGTTCTTGATCAGGATCAGGTGACCATCGGGCGGGGGTCAGATTGCGACATCGTGCTGCCGGAACGACAGGTCTCGCGTCACCATGCCCGGATTGAACGGGACGCTGAGGGTTATCTGCTGCGCGACCTGGGGAGCAAGAACGGCACTCGCGTCAACGGACAGGAAGTGCGCGATAAGCCGTACCGTCTCAAGGATGGGGACGAGATACAGATTGCCTTGTGCGTCAAGATGGGCTTTGTGGGTGCCGACGCGACATTGCCGTTGGAGTTAACCGGGCCCCACCGGGGATTGCGGATTGACCAGGCCGCCAGACGGGTGTTTATCGGCGGGCACGAGTTGATCCCGCCCCTATCCGTGGCTCAGTATCGGCTGTTGGAGTTGCTGCTCGATCACGAGGGTGAGGTCGTTTCGCGGGACGCGATCGTGGAGGCTGTGTGGCCGGAGGAGGCAGCGATGGGCGTCTCCGAGCAGGCGATTGACGCGCTGGTGCGCCGCCTGCGCGAGCGCATCTCGGCCGTGGACCCGGACCATCGCTACATCGTCACTGTGCGGGGGCACGGGTTCCGCTTGGAGAACCGGTGAGAAAAATTGCTGTTACCTATTAGCCAGACCCACATTATCCTTGCTTTCGTCGCCCGGCCAGCCCCAGAATCAGCAGCGTCGCTCCGATGAGCAGCAATCCGACACCCTCCCACTCCACGGTGTTTCCGGCCGGTGGAAGGAGCGGTGCAGGCGTGGACGTGGGTGTGGGTGTGACTGGATGCACCTCAAATGCGACAATAAGGTGGGGTCTTGTATCGGGGTCAGCGGCGGCGAGCCAACGCGCCACGAGCAGGTCCCCCGCCGTCTCCGGGTCAGCGTCGGGGTTAGGTGCGGGAGCCAGTGCCAGTCCGTGGTTGGGTACTTCTCCTGCCTGCCAGGCCCGCATCAGTGCGGTTACATCCCACGTGAGCCAGGTCCCCGTCACCTGTGCGAGCATCACAGCCGGCGCGGCGGGCGTCGAGGAGGGGGTCGGCGTGGCTGTGGGCGTGAGTGTTGTGGTTGGCGTGGCCGTCGGTGTGAGCGTTGCGGTCGGTGTGGCTGTGGGCGTGAGTGTTGTGGTTGGCGTGGCCGTCGGTGTGAGCGTTGCGGTCGGTGTGGCTGTGGGTGTAAGCGTTGTGGTCGGCGTGGTAGCCGGCGCCAAGATCGACGTGGGGGTGGATACGGGGGCAGATCCCGGCAGCGTCGGGGTCACCACGTCGAAGCGGGCTGCCGTAACAGCGATGGGCGCAGTGAGGAGCGCGGGCCAGGCGGCCGGATCACTGCCCCAGCCATCCTCTCCCCACGGTTCGAGGACGCGATACGTACCGAATGTCGCCTCTCCCGTGTCCGAGACGCCGTCCACGTACACGTACAACGTGGCATGCAGTATTTCAGTACCCGGTGGGAACACGTCGAGCGGGAAGTGCAGGTAGGTGCGTGCCTGCACAACATCACCGGTGTCGGTGTGGCATACGCCGAAGGGAAGCATCTGCAGGTCAATGGGGGCCGATACACCCTCCAATAGCCCAGATGTCACGCCTGCGTTGCGGTCGGGCCAGAGTTGCAGGGTACGAGGTGAGGGGACTGACAACCCGACGATGCCCAGTGTCAGCACAACCATCCCCAACAATGCGCCCCGATAGCGGGCCATAAGTCTCTCCTAGCCACCTGATACGGCAAGGCCGGTTCCACTAGGGGTAGTGGCACCGGCCCTCCGTCCATTGCGTTGTATTACGAACTACACGAGGTCTTTGCCCGGCCCGCTTTCGAAGAAATCAATGTTCTTCTGGATGGCGTCTGCGTACTCATCGGGCACGTCATCCTCGAAGTAAATGGCTTCTTGTTCACACTCTGCCTCGCAGGCCGCGCAATCTATGCAGTTCTCAGGGTAGATGTAATAGGTCGGCCAATCGGGGTCATCTTCGACGAAGAAGATAGCATCGGATGGGCAGACCTCCGCGCAAGAACCACAACGCTCGCACTTACTGGTGATTACGTATGCCATTTTTTGCCTCCATAGTTATGATGATTTTGACTCACCGACCATTGGCAAAGTCGGTTGTTCAAGAGACAGTCTTCATTGTAATCAGATTTGAATCTTTGTCAAGCACCTGTCGCGCCTCGAAACTCGATCAACAGGAGCATAATGATAATTCATCCCTCCGATCACGATAGAGATTTTCGCCCGTATCTGGGTGTGGGGTTGGGAGTGATAACCGTCTCCACGGCCGCCATCCTTATCCGCCTGGCTCAGGCCGAGGCCCACTCCCTGGTCGTTGCCGCCTGGCGCCTGACGTTGGCGACTCTCGTGCTGACCCCGCTTGTGTTGCTCAGGCATCGCTCTGAGTTGCGTGCGCTGACACGCCGCGAGTGGGGCAGTGCTCTGGCTTCCGGTCTGTTGCTCGCGCTCCACTTCGCCACCTGGATCACATCGCTGGCCTACACCTCGGTGGCGGCATCCGTCGTATTCGTGTCAACCAGCCCGATTTTCGTCGGGCTGGCCTCCCATCTATTGCTACGCGAGCGACTATCGCGAGAGATGACCTTGGCGCTCCTCATAACTATGGCCGGAAGCGCAATCATCGGCCTGGGCGACCTGGAGGAGGGCACCCATCGGTTATGGGGCGACGTGCTGGCACTGATGGGCGCAATGGCGGGCGCAGGCTATTTCCTCATCGGGCGACGGCTGCGAGCACGGCTTTCACTCCTGGCCTACGTGTTCCCTGTCTACGGCACCGCCGCCCTGGTCTTAATGATCGCTATGCTACTCTCTGGCTTCCCCAGGATCCCTCAGCGAACCCAGACCTGGGTTTCGCTGCTGCTGATGGCGTTAGGACCGCAGATTCTGGGCCATTCGTCACTGAACTGGGCGCTGCGCTATCTCTCGGCGACTTACGTCACTATCGCCACGCTGGGGGAACCAATCGGCTCCACGCTGCTGGCGTGGTGGTTATTGAAGGAGCAGCCGTCGCTCTGGGCTGTGGTCGGTGGGGCGTTGATTCTGGTAGGCATCGCTATCGCCTCCCACGCCGAGCGTCTGGCGGCGGCAGCATCACCTTGCCCACTCGACCCAAGCGGGCTACAATAGGAGCGTGGGAATAACCGGGAACAGGGAGGATAGAACGATGCAAGTCAGGTGTCAACGCTGCGGCTATATGTTCACTCTGAGTCGTGAGGCAGTGGCGGCCGCATTAGAGGAAGTGGAGCGGACTCAGGCCAAACACTACGCCGTGGACTGTCCCAAGTGCCGGCACCAGATCAAGGTGCCTGTCAAGGATATACGACGCTTCCGGCCCCGCCAGGAAGCGGAGACTACAACGGAGTGAGGATAAAACTGATTACGGCGGCGCGGCTTCTTCCGGCGCGGTGATCTCCAGCCTCAGGGCCCGGTAGGGCGCGCCAGGCCAGGCCTCCAGTGCAGGGGGGGCGTCGTCGAACCAGGTGGCGTAGAGGGCGTCGAACTGCCCTTCCGCTTTCATTGCCTGCAATGTCAGGTTGACCAGGTCACGGAAGGCGGAGTCACCTGGGGGAAGCCCCAGCGCCAACGGCACCTGGGTCAGCCGCAACGGGAGCACGCCCAGGCCCGGTGTGGCGTAGGCCGGTCCCAGCAGGTCGGCCCGCTCGCCAGCCACTGCCACCACGTATCCCTCTTCCAGCAGCGCGATGGCGGCCTCCAACGTCGGCCGTGGCAGCACCGTCAGCGAAACGCCCGCCTCCCGTGCCGCCGCGAGCAGCACTTCCCTGCTCCCGCTCCCCTCGACTACCGCTACCTGCTGCCCGTTCAGGCTCGTCACGTCGGTTATCGGCGTCCCCGCCCGCACCAGCAGTCCCTCACCCGCCACGTAGGTCGTCAGGCTGAAGTCCAGTTCCAACTCGGCAGCGCGGGTGTGGGGCAACCCGCCCACCAGCAGGTCGGCCTGACCGGTGCGCAGCATCTGCTTCCCCGTCTCGACCGGCACGAGTGTAAAGTCCGCCGCCGTGACGTCACCCAGCCAGCGCTCGGCCATCAGCAGTGCCAGACCGACCTCGTAGCCGGCCGGCGCGCCGGTTGTGTCCGCGTAGGCGAAGGGGGCGCGGTCGGATGCCACCGCCACGGCCAGCCGGCCCCGCGACTGGATGGCGGCGATGGTGTCGGGCACGTCCACCACGGCGGGAGTGTCTGTCAGGGTGGGGACCTCATCGCCGGGCCAATGCTCAACTACCGGCGGTGACTCCGGCGCGAACCAGCGGGCGTACAATTCCGCGTAGGTGCCATCAGCGATCATCTCCTGGAAGGTTAGGTTGACCAGGTCGGCGAAGAAGGGATCCTTTTGCGGGAAGGCAAGCGCCAGCGGAGCCGCCGTGTATTGCCCGACGATGTCCGTCTCCATATCGGCAAGCATGCGCCTCCCCCAGAAAAGGCGGCGGCGCAGGTCGGCCACGGCGTCCACTTCCCCTCGGCCCAGCGCCGCCACCGCTGCGTCGAAGCGGTCGTAGAATTGGAGCGTGGGGGTGAACGGGACTGCGGCTCTCAACGCCTCGGGTGCTTCCCCCCACGCCACGACTCCCACCGGTCGCCCCTCTAAATCCATCGGGCCACCGATGGCAGTTGCGTCGGCTGCGCGTACCAGCAGCGCCTGGCCGTCTATGAAGTACGGCAGGCTGAAATCGGCCCCCGCTTCCCGATCCTGCGTATGGGTAAGGGCCGCGATGACGATGTCCACGTCGCCGGCCAGGAGGTGTTCGATGGCGGTATCGGAGCGCACCTGGCGGAATTGGACGGCCTCGGCATCCCCCAGCCAGCGGCGGGCCAACTCGCGCCCCAGGTCCACGTCGAAGCCGGCCACCTCCCCCTCATCGGTGATGTAGCCGAAGGGTTGCAGATCGTAGCGCACACCGACGATCAAGTACCCCCGGGCACGAATGCGGGCTCCGGTCGTCGCGTCGTCCGGCAGGGGGGTCGGCGTGGGGGGAAGCACCCGAGGCGTTGAGAGCCGCAGTCCCG
>QMOC01000046.1 GCA_003648085.1 Chloroflexota bacterium | reverse complement strand
CCCGACGACGGCTTCTTCCTGCTGCTCGTCGCCCCCACCGTCGAAGTGGAGGAGGAACAGGTGATCCCCAGGGACATCATCCTGGTGCTCGACACCTCCGGCTCAATGGAAGGGGAGAAGATCGAGCAGGCGAAGGAGGCGCTGGTTTACGTGCTGGAGCACCTGAACGATGAGGATCGCTTCAGCGTCATCGCCTTCTCCACCGGACTGCGGCAGTACGCGCGGGGACTGCGGCCCGCGTCCGAGGCCCACGAGGCCGCCGCCTGGGTGCAACGATTGGAGGCGGTCGGCGGCACCGACATCAACCGCGCATTGCTGGAGGCGCTGGCGCAAACCGACCCCGAGCGGCCCACCGTGCTCATCTTTCTCACCGATGGCCTGCCCACCGAGGGCGTAACCGAGGTCGAGCAAATCTTAGCCAACGTGGAGGCCGCCGCGCCGGACAACGTGCGCCTCTTCCCCTTCGGCGTCGGCGACGACGTCAACACCGTCCTGCTGGACACGCTGGCCGAGCAGCACCGGGGGGCGACAGGCTACGTTCGTCCTCACGAGCGGATTGACGAGGAAATCTCCGCCTTCTACGCCAAAATCAGCACCCCCGTCCTGGCGAATATCGAACTGGACTTCGGCGACGTACTGGTCGAGGACACCTACCCCTACTCGCTGCCCGACCTCTTCGCGGGCACGCAGTTGATCCTGGTGGGCCGCTATCGGGATAGCGGCGCGACCCGGATCACGCTCACCGGCGAGGTGAACGGCGAGCGGCGGGAGTTCGTCTACGAAGGCACCTTCCGCCCCGCAGGAGGCGAGGATTTCATCCCCCGGTTGTGGGCCACGCGCAAGATCGGCCACCTGCTGACGCAGATCCGGCTCCACGGCGAGCGCCGGGAGTGGGTGGACGCGATCATCGAGTTGAGCGTGCGCTACGGCATCATCACCCCCTACACCTCGTTCCTCATTGAGGAAGAGGACGTCCTGACCGATGCGGGGCGCGATGAGGCGGCGGAGCGGTTCATGGCGATGCCGACAGCGTCCGCTGTCGGTGCTCCGGCGGCGGAGATGGCCGACGAGCAGGCCCAGATGCGCGGTGCCGAATCGGTCGGCGGTGGGGCGATGCCCGAGGAGGCCGCGCAGGTGGTGCGGTTGGTCGGCAACAAGACCTTCGTGCTGCAAGACGGCGTCTGGACTGACACGACCTTCGACCCTTCGCGGATGACCACCGTCCAGGTCGGCTTCGGCTCTGAGGCGTACTTCGACCTGCTGACGGCCCGGCCGGAGTGGGGCGCGTACTTCGCGCTGGGCGAGCGCGTCATCTTCGTCGCCGAGGGCACGGCCTACGAGGTGGTGGAGGGGGAGGGCGGCCCGGTGGAGATACCACCGAAGCGTACCCCCATATTCATCGGGCCACCGATCCCGGTGGCGACGCCGACGTCCACGTTGAGGCCACGGCCGGCGCCGACGCCAACCGGCACGCCGGAGCCGGGGCCAGCCAGTATAAAACCCACCCCGACCGGTGAGAATCCAACGCCCACGCCTGCCCCGGGTGGCAAGTCCGACGGCATCTGCACAGGTGCAGTGGTGATGGGCATCGTCGCGCTGACAGCGGCAGCGCTGTGGCAGCGGGTGCGGGAGTGGGGCCGACCCCAAACCCACAACTCTGAAACCTGAAACCTGAAACCGAAATTGGAGGTGAACCGATGACCAAACGAACTGGACTTCTCCTGGCTCTAGCAGCCACCTTGCTCTCTGCCTGCGCACCGGCGCCGACGCCCACGCCCGGTCCCACGGCCACGCCAGCCCCTCCACAACCGATCGTCGTGCGTCCCGGGGGCTTCGCCGCCTACGTGCCCGTGCCGGTGGACGTGACGCCCGCCGCTCCCGCCTACACTCCAGACCTGGACATCGTCGCCAACCCGGATGTGCCGGCCCGGCTGAACCCGGCTCAGCAAGCGACACTTGAGGCGAACGGCTTCGTCGTCGTGCCTCAGGGGTACGGGCAGATCTATGCCATCTACCAACAGGCCGACGAGACCGGCATACCCGCCTTCGTCACCACCGACGCCGTGCTTCATAGTTTCCACATCCTCTACGATTACGCTCTGCGTCTGGCCGAGATAGAGCACTTCATCGCCGACCTGGAGGCGCTCAATGCGGCGATGCTGAAGGCAGCCGAGGCCGACTACGCCTCCACCGGTGGCCCCGTGCAGGAGGCCGCTCGCCAGAACCTGGCCTTCTTCGCCGTGGCGACCAAACTGCTGACCCCCCAGGCCGACGTGCCCGCCCCCGTGCGCGACGTTGTGCAGAAAGAACTGGCGCTTATCGAGGCTCACGAGGGCATCACCTTCTCCCCCATCTTCGGCTACCGCGAGGATTACAGCCAATACGTGCCCCGAGGCCACTACACGCGCAACGAGGACTTCGAACGCTACTTCCGGGCCATGATGTGGTACGGGCGGATGGCCTTTCACCTGACCAACCCCGACGACCCTGAGGCGGCACGGCGGGAGACGCGGGGCGCGCTGCTCATCGTGCGGACACTCTACAACACCCAGGCTGGCGGTGAACCGGCGCTCGACGTCTGGGAACGCATCTACGAGCCGACCGCCTTCTTCGTCGGCACCGCCGACGACCTGACGGTCTACGACTACGCTGCCGTCGCGCAGCGGGTCTACGGCGGCCTGCCCGATCCCGCCACGCTGGCCGACGAAGCCAAACTGGACGAGTTCATCGCTGCCGTCCGGCAACTTCGTCCCCCGGCCATCGTCGGCGGCTACGTCACCGACCAGGAGAAGCCCGAAGAGGTGACGATGGGCTTTCGCTTCATGGGCCAGCGTTTTATCCCCGATAGTTACATCTTCCAACAGTTAGTCTACGACAAGGTGAAGGGTTACCGGGGCAGCGGCCAACCCTTCACCATGTCCCCCTCCGAGGTCGGGCCTATCCGTGGTTTCCCGCGTGGGCTGGATGTGCCCGCTGTCCTGGGTAGCGAACGTGCCCTGGAGATCCTCACCGCCGACGGCGATACCGACTACGAAGGTTACGCCGAGCAACTGGCGAAACTGCAGGCCGAGTTCGCCAATCTGCCGGAGGAGCAGTGGACCGCCAACCTGTACTGGAACTGGCTCCACACGCTGCGCCCACTGCTGGAGGTGAAGGGCGAGGGCTATCCCACCTTCATGCAATCGTCCGCCTGGACCGACAAGGACCTGCACACCTGGCTGGGCTCCTGGACCGAGTTGCGCCACGACACGATCCTCTACGCCAAGCAGTCCTATGCCATCAAGGCCACCAGTGCTATGCCTGAGCCGAAACCGGTCCGGGGCTACGTCGAACCGCAGCCGGAGGTCTACGCCCGGCTGGCCGCGCTCACCGCTCAGATGCAGGCCGGCCTGGGCGACCGGGGCCTGCTGAACGACGAGATGGCCGGGAAACTGGAGCGCGTGGAGCAACTGTTGCTGACGCTCAAGACCATCAGCGAGAAAGAACTGCAGGGCGAAGGGCTGACCGACGATGAGTACGCCACCATTCGCTTCATCGGCGACACGTTGGAGGACCTGACCACCTTCTCGGAGGAGGTCGAGGGGAAAATCACCTCCCAGGCCGATGAGCGGATGGCGCTCATCGCTGACGTGCACACCGACCCCAACACGAACCAGGTGCTCGAAGAGGGCGTGGGCGACGCTTTCCCCATCTACGTCGTCGTGCTGGTGGAGGGACGGCAGGTGGTGACGCTGGGCGGTGTCTTCTCCTACTACGAGTTCAAGCAGCCCATCGGCGACCGGCTGACCGACGAGGCCTGGCAGGCGATGTCGCCCCGGCCCAATCGCCCGGCCTGGACGGAGAGTTTCATCGTCGAGTAGGAGCAGGGCTTGCCCCTGCCCCCATTCTGGGCGACCGCGAGGGCCATCCCTACGTCATCCGGGCCGGACATAACGTCCGGCCCGACTCTTATCAAAACTTTGAACGACTGAGGTCGTTACTACGCGCAAAATCGCCAGTCCCAAAATTTGACTTCGGGATGGATCGGGCTATACTAACGCAAAACACGTGTGAGTTCGAATAGTATAGTGTAGGAGACAGAGGATTTGATTGCTGCAGGAAGCGCCGTCATGGGCACGTTTTAGTGCCGGGCGGCGCTTGTCGGTTGAAGGGAGGTGCAAGGCATTGGAATAGATTCCAAAATCGGTTGGAGGGTCCTCTATTGGAAGCGATGGAATGATGTGGTAGACCGGATGTAATTGAGGGAGGTGACCTTTGGAAGAGCAACGGCGCAAAGAGATAGAAGAAACACTGATCGGCTGGGCGGTGGAAGCGCTGGGCCGCTGGACGGGTATGAGCAGCCCGCCGGCAAGGCTGCCGGACAGGTCAGCGCAGTGGCTTTCCCACTATGGCCGGATTCTTTCCCGGGACTGGCACCCCGATGGCAGGGGTGAGCGCTTGCTGTCCATTCTCTCCCTGGTCAAACCGCCGAAAGTCGAGGCGGTGCAGCAGGTCTTTGTTCCGGCACGTCCTCTATCCCTGGAGACAATACTGCCGGACGACGACAGGCAGACGTCCGCTACAGACCTATGGCAGGCATTCGTCGGCGAGTTCGGGCGGTTGCCAGAGGGAGAGGGGCGGTTTGAGACCTTCATCCACCTGTTCCGCAAGTACGCCTGGTCGGTGCCGTGCACGTATGGTGAGGCAGGCGTGTCGCTTTACGACGAGTTCAAGGCGCTGGCGGCGTTGATGTATGCCTCCGGTGGTACCGAAGCGCCGGCCGAGGAGTTCCTGTTGGTGGGGGGAGACATCCCGGGTATCCAGGATTTCGTCTACACCATAACGTCTAAAGGCGCGGCCAAGGGGTTGCGGGGGCGCTCGTTCTTTCTGCAACTGTTGGGCGATGCAGTGGTACGGGCATTGCGACGCGAGTTGGGCAGGCTGCCGGAGACAAATGTGATCTACGCGGCAGGTGGTAACTTTATACTCCTGGTACCAGCGGGCAGCGAGGCTGTGCTGGAGGAATGGCAGGCAGAGTTCAACCGATCTCTGCTGAAAGAATTCGAAGGCGACCTGTATCTGGCGCTGGCGTGGGAAACGCTGCCCTCTTCGGTGGTGGGGACGTCCGAGTTCGCTGCTGCGCGTGAGCGGCTGGGAGCCAGGGTCGCCGCTGCCAAAAGCCGCCGCTTTGTCGAAGTCGTCCAAAGAGACGGTTGGTCAGCACTTTTTCGGCCACAGGGGAAAGGGGGACTGGACTATTGTCATATCTGCCAGCGGGAGCCCCGGCCGGGAGAGAAGTTGGTAGCGGAAACCACAGAAGCAGGCGAGGAGGTAAGGAAGTGCGGACTGTGCCGCAGTTTCGAAGCCCTGGCCAGGGATATCGCCTACGACCCGCTGTGGATGGTGGTAGCGGCGGCGGACGACGCAGCCCGCCAGGACTCCGGCTGGCCGAGGCTGCTGGCCCGCCTGACCGGCTTCGCTTACCGCTTCGAGCACGATCCCCCTCGAGTCGAGGATGGAGAGGCGGCCTACATCTTTAACCACACCGACCTGGAAAGCGTCCACGGTTTCCGCTTCCTCGCCAACGTGACCCCACGGATCGGTGCTGCGGACCGCCGATGGGTTCAAGAGCACTACCCGGACCTGGTCGTGCCGCCCGGCGAGCGGATCAAGGACTTTGGATTGATGGCCCGGCAATCGGAGGGCATCCAGCGGGTGGGGGTGCTGCGGATGGATGTGGACAACCTGGGTCTCATCTTCGGCCGGTATCTGCGGGGCTCGATGGCGCAGACATCGGCGTTGAGCGCGGCACTGGAACTGTTCTTCGCCGGGCATTTGAACCGTATCTGCCGGGACGTGGCGGCCCAGGGGGAGCACGACAACTCAATCTATGTCATCTACGCCGGTGGCGATGACCTCTTCGTGGTTGGCTCCTGGGATCGAATGCCGATCCTGGCGGAGCGTATCCGGGGGGATTTCGCCGCCTACACCGGCCACAACCCCCATCTGACCCTCTCCGGCGGCGTGACGCTAGAAGAGCGCAAGTTCCCGCTCTATCGGGCGGCCGAGCGGGCGGGGGAGGCAGAGGGGAAGGCGAAGCAATATACGCGCGACGGATGTGAGAAGGATGCCTTCTGTTTCCTGGGCCAGGTGGTGGCGTGGGGAGAGGAGTGGGAATTGCTGCGGGAGACCGAACGGTCGTTCTCTAGCCTGGTTGACGCTGGAGTACCTCGCAGCCTGTTGCGAGTGGCCCAGATACTTCACACGCAGTTTATTGATACGAGATGTCGCGCCTTAAAAGCAGAGCGAGAAGCTGGTCAGGAGCCAACCCTCCGTCGTCTTTATTGGGGGCGCTGGGTCTGGATGGCCGCCTATAGTCTGACACGTCTGGCACGTGGTTGTCCCAAAGAGCAAAAGGAGGAGATACTGAAGATTCAGCGAGAGTGGATTGAGCCAGGAAAACGTATCCATTTTCTGGGGCTTGCCGCCAGGTGGGCCGAGTATAAATTGCGGGGAGGTGAAAAATGAGTCAGTCCAAACGACAGTCAAGAGCAGCCGGCAACTTGGAGAACGACATCCGCGAGATCATCGTTGAGGGGAATGCCGAACGGCTGATCGAGCGGGCCAAGCAAATTGGAAAGTCCCTCAAGAACGCCGGCCTATCAATGGCCCAGATCCGAGGTATCTTTGGTACAGTCCGTCGGATTGAGATGCGCTGGACCGAAGGAGCCTCGCAAGAGACGCAAGAACAAGCGATGCGCCAGTTGCTGCTCCTGCAGCCCAAACTGGAGTACCAGGCCAGGCGACAAAAGCAGGTAGAGGGCCTTAGAGATGTGCTCATCCCGGCCATTCAGCAGATACAGGGGGACCGGAAGCGGTTTAGCCGTTTTGTTGAGTTCTTTGAAGCCATCCTGGCCTATCACGTGGCCGCCGGTGGCAAGACAAACTAGGAGGCGAATCATGTCCAATGAAGCCGTTGTGAATCTGTATGGTCGCATCTTCGTGCACGGTGACATCCGGGCGGTGACCGGTCTCCACATCGGACGCGGCAAGGAAGCGTTGGAGATCGGCGGTGTGGACAACCCCGTGGTGCGCGACCCGTTGACGAATCATCCCTACATCCCAGGCTCCTCTCTGAAGGGCAAGATGCGCTCACTGTGGGAAAAGATGACCGGTGCGAAGCAGAATTTCCTTATCGGCCGCATCAAGGGCAAGGAAGTGCGAATTCACGTCTGTGAGGAACTGGAAGCATATCGGGGCTGCCCGGTCTGCCCGATCTACGGTGTACCCGGAGACAAAGGATCCTCTAACCCCACCCGCCTGGTGGTGCGCGATGTGTTGTTGAGCGATGACGAAGCCGACCGCCTGGAGCAGCAGGCCCACACCGACCTGCCATATACCGAAGTCAAGTGGGAAGCAGCCATTGACCGCGTTACCTCGGCCGCCACGCCGCGTCCGATGGAGCGCGTCCCCGCCGGCACCCGCTTTGAGGGCCTGGAGATGGTTTTCTCCGTCTACGATCCGGCCGATCTGGAACGCTTCATCCACGTCCTGGAGGCGATGCAACTCTTGCAGGACGATTACCTGGGCGGGCTGGGTTCCCGGGGCAGTGGCAAAATCGTGTTCGAAAACCTACGCATCAGCGTCCGCTCACGCCAGAACTATGGCGATGAGAAAGAGTGGAAGGAGATCCCCAAGGCCACTAAAGAGAAAACCCAGGTCAGCCTGGTGCTGGAAGAGCCTTACCGAGGGAACCTGGTCGCCTGGCTCAAGGATAAGATCCGATTTGAGCCTTACGGCGCATAGGGGGTGAATTATGCAAGCGATGGCTTACCCTCTACGACCGCGCGCCCCCTTCCACTTTGGCGTGCGGGGGGTGGGGGTGGAGGCTACGGCGCTGACGGCCCGTTCCGACACCCTCTTCTCCGCCCTCTGCCTCACGTTGCGCGAACTGTACGGCCGGGACGGGTTAGAGGGTTTTCTGGAGCAATTCCCCACGGCGCAGGAACCTAACCGGGATCCGCCACTGCTCCTCTCGGCCGGGCTGCCCTACGCGGGGAAGGTGCGCTTCTTTCCCCGACCATTCCTGCCGGTACCCGGCCTGGAGGACGATCCGACCGAGCAGAAACACCAAAAGAAAATCACGCTTATCTCCGAAACCGTCTTCCGCGCCTGGGTCGGTGGCGGAGATGTGCTGCAATATTACGAGCGACGCAATCTGCTTCACAGCGGGCAGGTCTGGGTCACTGCCGATGAGCGGGCTGCATTGGCCGACCGGTTCCTCGATGAGAATACAGGCTGGGTGCGGATGTGGACGGTCGGCGATGTGCCCCGGGTCACGGTGGACCGCGTCAGCAGCAGTTCGTCGGTCTACCAGGCCGGGCAGGTGCGCTTCGCCCCCGGCGCGGGGCTGTACCTGCTGGTGGTCTGGCGGGACGATGGATGGCGTGACCGCTTCTGGGAACTGCTTCAGGTGCTGGGCGATGCCGGCGTGGGCGGAGAGCGCAGCAGCGGGTACGGTCTCTTCACGCCGCTGAAGCCGCAGCCGGTAGCCCTGCCGGACGCAGACGGAACGGGGCGCTGGGTGACGCTCTCTTCCTGCTGGCCGCTGCCCGGACAGGAGGGTATATTAGGGCCGGGCACTGCCTACCGCTTGGAAAACCGGCGCGGCTGGATGGACTCGCCTGAGGGACGCAACCTGCGCCGCAAGAGCGTGCATATGCTGGAGCCTGGCTCTGTGCTACGCACACTGCCCGGGCAAACCACCTACGGCGGGCTGGCCGACGTGAAACCGGACATCTTTACCGCACATCCCGTTTGGCGCTATGGACTGGCTCTGCCCGTGGGCTACGGACAGGCGATGGGAGAGCAAGGCAATGGATAAACTACACACTGAGTGGACCGTTGAGGTCAAGACCCTCTCGCCGCTGCACATCGGCTCTGGGGCCGAATTGATGCTGGGCTACGATCTGGTGTCGTATCAGGGACGCACCTATCGGGTGAACGAAGACGCGCTCTTAGACGCGATGCTTGCCCGGGCCGAGGATGAGGACACCGATGCCGTCAACCGGGTGCTGATGGGTCGGCCAGCGGCGGAACTCCTGGAACCATCCGATTTCGACGATCCTGTGCTCTTCCGCTATGCGCTGACCGGCGAGCCCGCCAAACGCGAGGGCAAGATCCCCGAGCAGATCAAAGACGTCTACGACCGCCCCTATCTGCCGGGCTCGTCGCTCAAGGGGGCGCTGCGCACGCTTTTGGCGTGGGGCACATACACGCGGACCGGCCGCAAGCCCGACCTGGGCCAGTTGGGGCCGAAGGCCAAGTACGCCGCCCGACGGCTGGAGGAATCACTTTTCGGACGCGACGCCAACCGGGATTTCCTGCGTGCCCTGCAGGTGCGGGATAGTGCGCCACCGGAGGAAACGGATGCGCTGGTGCTGGAGCGGGTTCAGGTCTACCCCGGCGGCACCCCAATTGATATAGAGGCCGTGCGTTCTGGCGTCGTCTTCCACTTGACCATCACCGTGGACGAGTACGGCTTTCGGGGTGATGCAGTCCGTCAATTGGGCTGGCAGGGGAAGCGGGCCTGGCTGGGCCAACTGGTCGCGCTGGGCAAGGAGTACGCTCGTGATCGGTTGCTCATGGAGACCGCGTTCTTCGAGGCTCACGGTGGCCCCCGGACGATACGGGCCTTTTACGGTGGGCTGGTCAGGCAGTTCATTGAGGGCGAACTGGCCGACGACGAGTTCCTGCTCCAGGTTGGCTG
>QMOC01000045.1 GCA_003648085.1 Chloroflexota bacterium | reverse complement strand
CACTTGGGCCAGGTAATCCATCAGACTCTGGGCCCCTCGTACTCCTTCCATCTCTGCCTCCTGACTCCGCTTATGTTATGGATGACCTTATGATACCATAACATTAAAAAACCGGAAAGCCCTAGGCAATTTTAAGATATGCTGCGCTTGTGTCTCCTCATTGATGTGCTATAATGGAATACTAAATAACGACCGTTCGTAAGGAGGCACTATGCGTCGTTCAAAAGCCGATCGAACACGCATCATATTTTGGATCATCAGCCTGCTGGTTGTCATCAGCATGGGGCTTAGCCTGGCGGTGGCGTTTGCACCACCACGTCCCCCTACGCCGACCCCTATGCCCACCTTTACTCCATCATCCGCTCGCATACTCACGCCCACTTCAGCATGATAACCAGCACCGGCGGGAAGACGCGCAACAATAAGGAGGCGGACCATGACCAAGAAGCCGCTCGAAATTCTGTTTCTGTCCGCCGAGGCGGTTCCCTTCGCTAAAGTGGGCGGGCTGGCCGATGTGGCCGGTTCGTTGCCCAGGGCCATTCGGGCCCTGGGCCACGATGTGCGGCTGATGATGCCACGCTATGGCACCATCCGCAGTGACCAGTTCCACTTTGAGAAGATTGGGGAGCCCTTCCCCATCCCGGTCGGGCCCGGAGAGGAGTACGTCCATCTGATCAGCAGCACCCTTGATGGGGGAGTCCCTGTATATCTCTTATGGAATGACCTCTACTTCTCCTCCCGCGATCGCGTCTACGGCTTCGAGGATGATGCCCAGCGATTCGCCATCTTTGGCCGTGCAGCCCTCGCCGCGCTCCACCTCCTGGACTGGAGGCCAGACGTGATTCACGCCAACGATTGGCACACCGGCATCGTGCCGACCTGGCTGGACACAGCCGGTCGGAGGGACCCCTTCTACCGTGACATCGCCACCCTCTTCACCATCCACAACCTGGCCTACCAGGGCATCGCCGGCCGATTGATCCTCACCTTCGCGCAGATGGAGTACGTACAGCACCTGTCCGTCGAGCAGCCTGGGACGGTGAACTGGATGGCTCAAGGCATCGCCCACGCCGACCTGGTCAACACCGTCAGCCCTCGCTACGCGCAGGAAGTCCTCACTCCGGAGATGGGGATGGGACTGGATCCTCTGCTGCGAGAGCGGCAGGACCGGCTCTTCGGTGTACTCAACGGGATTGACTACGAGCGGTGGAATCCGGCCACAGACCCCAATATCCCACACCGCTTCGACGTTGAGACACTCGACCGACGGGCGGCCAACAAGACGGCTTTGCAGCAGCAGGCACGCCTGCCCGTGCAGCCCGAGGTGCCCCTGGTGGGAATGGTCTCGCGGTTGGACAAGGTCAAGGGAATGGACCTGCTGGAGCCGGTGCTGGAGTGGCTTCTGAGAGAGGAGGCTCAGTTCATTCTGCTTGGCACCGGGCAGCCCGAGTACCATGAGATGTTCGAGCGCCTTCAGGCCCGCTTCCCCGACCGGATGCACGCCTTCCTCAAGTTCGACGACGTGCTGGCGCGGCGCATCTACGCCGGTGCAGACGTGTTCCTCATGCCCAGCGCCGTTGAACCGTGCGGGCTGGGGCAGATGATCGCTATGCACTACGGCTGCGTGCCCGTCGTGCGGGCGACCGGTGGGCTGGCCGATACGGTCACCGATTGCACGGCTGATCCAGAGCGAGGCACAGGATTTGCCTTCATGGACTACACCCCCGAGGCATGCTCACGTGCGTTGGGGCGGGCGCTGAAGGTCTATCGCGACAAGAAAGCGTGGCGTAGATTGCAACGGCGGGGAATGGCGATCAATTTCTCCTGGTCCGCCTCGGCCCAGGAGTACGTCAAACTCTACCGCCGGGCGATGAAAGTGCATGGGACGTAGGGGACAGGATGCGCATTCTGGCGATGATCCTGGCGGGCGGTGCAGGCAGCCGTCTCAGCGTACTCACGCAAAAGCGGACCAAGCCCGCCGTGCCGTTCGCCGGCAAATACCGCATCATTGACTTCACACTCTCCAACTGCGTCAACTCGGGCATCTTCACCGTTGGCGTCTGCACTCAATACCGACCCCGTTCGCTCAACGACCACATCCGCACAGGCCAACCCTGGGACCTGGATCGTGCAACCGGCGGCGTCACCCTGCTTCAGCCCTATGTGGGCCCCCGCGATTCCAACTGGTACCAGGGCACCGCCGACGCCATCTACCAGAACCTGGACTTCATCCATCACTACCGTCCAGACGTCGTCCTGATCCTCGCCGGCGACCACGTCTACAAGATGGACTACGACGTGTTGGTCACTTTCCACCTGGACCACGGCGCAGACCTGACCGTCGCCACGGTGCGCGTCGCGCCGGAGGAAGCCTCCCGCTTCGGCATCCTGGAGACGAGCGAGGAATACGAAGTTCTCAGTTTTGAGGAGAAACCCTCACGGCCCAGAGGCAATCAGGCCTCGATGGGCATCTACGCTTTCAACACCGACGTGCTCCACGACGTCCTGACAGCCGACCACGCCCGCGCCGGATCGCGGCATGACTTTGGCGGCGACATCATCCCACAGATGGTGGAGAGCCACCGCGTTTACGCCTTCCCGTACCGTGGTTACTGGGTAGACGTGGGCACCATCCAGGCGTACTGGCAGGCCCATATGGACTTGCTTGCGGATGAGCCCCCGCTGGACCTGCTCGATCGAGGGTGGATCATCCACACCCGCAGTGAGGAACGCCCCCCGGTCAACATCCGCACCAAAGCGACAGTCGCTCGCTCCCTCATCACCGATGGCTGCGTCATCGAGGGTACCGTTGAGCACTCGGTGCTCTCACCCGGTGTGGTGGTGCGGCAAGGGGCTCTCGTGAGCCACTCCATCGTGATGACCGACGCGGTGATCGAGGAGAACGGGGTGGTGGACCACGCCATCCTGGACAAGCGCGTCCGGGTGGGGGCAGGGGCACGGGTCGGTTGGGGGGACGACCGGAGGCCCAACATCCCGGCCAACCTGTACAGTGGCCTCACCGTCGTCGGCAAGAACACGCCGATCCCGGCCCACACGCGCATCGGCCGCAACTGTGCCATCGCCGCCGATCTTGGCGAGGACGCCTTTGTGAAAGATCTGATCCCCAGCGGCACGACCGTCGGATCTGTGGAGATGGAATTCCACGTCTCCCGCAAAGCGCGCGACCTGTACCAGTTTGATCAGTCCCTGTTTTCCCTGAGTGGAAACGTCATCTTCGCCAACTTTCACGCTGCGCGGGTGTTCGCGCAGAGGATGAACGCAAGGCGCGATCTGGTCCGTTTTCCAGAACAGGCCGTGAAAGCGGGCCAGATCAACGCCATGGGGCTGATAGACGAAATCCTGCACTACGTGGTCGGCCTGTACCGGGAGCAGAAGAACCCCCAGGTCATGCGGCAGGCGCTGGATTGGCTGGACGAAAGGCTGGGCAAGGAGGCAGTTGACGCCGCCCTGCGCCGATTCGCGGACGAATTTCCTCCGCTCGCCGTCTATCGGCGGGAGGTCTCCCTGGACGACTATCTGGAAGGGGAGACCGCTGGCGTCCCCCACCGTCAGATCGTGCTCGAAGAGATGCTGATGCTCCACCTGGCGAACACAAACCCGGCCTTCTCGTCGTTTCTGGAACTGTTTGACGACACCGCACTGGATAAAGAGACGGTCTATCCGCAGATTGTATCCGGCCTGCACGAGTTTTTCGAGACACAGCCATACTTCGGCCCTGAAAACCAAAACCTGGTGGATATGCTCCGCCAACCGGCCCTGGCCGCGCCCCACTCGCTCACCGGACAACTGGAGTACATCCGGGAGCGATGGGGCTATCTGCTGGGCCAATATCTGTATCGCCTGCTCGGCAGTTTGGACCTGATCGCGGAGGAGGAGAAGGCGGTCTTCCTGGGGCCGGGCCCCAGCCGGGTGTACGATTTCACAGGATTGGAGTTGGAGTATGAGCGCTTCAGCCCCGACCGGGAGTGGATGCCCTGCCTGGTGCTCATCGCCAAGAACGTCTACGTCTGGCTGGACCAACTCTCCCGGCAGTACGGTCGCCCCATGACGCGGCTGGATCACATCCCCGACGAGGAACTGGACACGCTGGCCCGCCGGGGCTTCACCGGCCTGTGGCTGATCGGCCTCTGGGAGCGCAGTCGGGCTTCGCAGAGGATCAAGCAATTGTGCGGCAACCCCGAGGCAGTCGCGTCGGCCTACTCGCTGTTCGACTATCAGATCGCGGCCGACCTGGGGGGCGATGAGGCGTACCGGAATCTGCGCGAGCGGGCCTGGCGACGGGGCATCCGCCTGGCCAGCGATATGGTGCCCAACCACATGGGTATTGACTCCAAATGGGTTATCGAGCACCCCGACTGGTTCATCTCGCTGGACTACAGCCCCTTCCCCTCCTACACCTTCAACGGCCCTGACCTCTCCTGGGACGAGCGCGTGGGCATCTATCTGGAGGATCACTACTACAGCCGCACTGACGCCGCCGTCGTCTTTAAACGGGTGGACCGCTGGACCGGCAGCGAGAAGTACATCTACCACGGCAATGATGGCACGAGTATGCCCTGGAACGACACCGCCCAGTTGGACTTCCTCAACCCCGAAGTGCGGGAGGCGGTGATCCAGACGATTCTGCACGTCGCCCGCCAATTTCCCATCATCCGTTTCGACGCCGCGATGACGCTGACCAAGAAACACTATCAGCGGCTGTGGTTCCCGGAGCCCGGTACCGGCGGGGCTATCCCCTCGCGGGCGGAATTCGGCCTGACGAGAGCACAATTCGATGCGGCCATGCCCAACGAGTTCTGGCGGGAGGTGGTGGACCGCGTGGCGCAGGAGGTGCCGGACACTTTGTTGCTGGCCGAGGCTTTTTGGCTGATGGAAGGGTACTTCGTGCGCACACTCGGCATGCACCGCGTCTACAACAGCGCGTTTATGAACATGCTCCGGGATGAGGACAACGCCAAGTACCGCAGTGTGATCAAAAATACGCTCGAGTTCGACCCCCGGATACTCAAGCGGTACGTGAATTTTATGAACAACCCCGACGAGCGCACGGCGGTGGACCAGTTCGGCAAAGGCGATAAATACTTCGGCATCTGCACGATGATGGCGACGATGCCGGGCCTGCCCATGTTCGGGCACGGCCAGATCGAGGGTTTTGCCGAGAAGTACGGGATGGAGTACCGCCGGGCCTATTGGGACGAGCAACCGGACGGCACGCTGATCGAGCGGCACGAGCGGGAGATCTTCCCCCTTCTCCGCCGACGGTATCTGTTCGCCGAGGTGGAGAACTTCCTGCTGTACGACCTTTTCACCCCCGAAGGCTACGTCAACGAGGACGTCTTCGCCTACTCCAACCGCGTCGGCGACGAACGGGCGCTGGTGATCTATCACAACAAATACGCTGAAACCCGGGGATGGATCCGCACCTCCGTCGCCTATGCGGTGAAAACTGAGGACGGCGAGAAAAGACTGGTGCAGAAGACGCTCGGCGAAGGTCTGGGATTGCGCAATGACGAAGACGCCTTCACCATCTTCCGCGACCACGTCACCGGTCTGGAGTACATTCGGAACAACAGAGAGTTGTGGGAAAAAGGACTGTACGTGGAACTGGGCGCGTACAAGTACCACGTCTTCCTCGACTTCCGCGAAGTGCAGGACAACGAATGGCACCAGTACGCGCAACTGACGGCCTATCTGAACGGGCGCGGGGTGCCGAGTATCGAGGAGGCGTTGCGGGAGGTGCTCCTGCAGCCGGTGCATTACCCCTTCCGGGAACTGGTCAATGCCTCTATGCTCCGCCGCTTGATGGATGCCCGTGTGACCCAACCGGACGGGCAACCCGATGCGGCACTCTTGCGTGAGGTGGAGCAGGAGATGGCTCACCTGCTCGGCGAGGTCAAGCGCCTTACTGCAGGGAATGGCGATGAGATGGCCACTGCTCAGGAGATGCGGCGGAAGTTGGAGGCCATATTGCAACTGCCCGTTCTGGAAAGTCGCTTCCATCTGCCTCGATCCCGGAAGTACAGGTGGGCCGTAGAGTACCTGAAAGCGGGTCTGGGCGATGACGTGGCAACGTGGGGCACGCTCCTGGGGTGGCTCTTCACGCACGTCCTGGGGAAGATGGTGGACAAGGCCGCTTTCGAGCAGGTGAGCCGCAGTTGGATTGACGAGTGGCTGCTGGGCAAAATCATCGCCGCTGCGCTACGAGACCTGGGACTGGACGAGGACGCGGCCTGGCGGGCGGTCACGACCATCAAGATTCTCACCAGTCACCAGCGCTGGTTCGAGACGCAGGCTTCGAAGAAGAAGCGAGCCTATCAAGTGTTGGAGTCCTGGATGAGAGACGACGAAGTGCAGCAGTTCTTACGGGTGAATCGCTACCGGGGTATCCTGTGGTTCAACAAGGAAGCGTTTGAACAACTGCTATGGTGGATGCTGCTGGTGGCAGTGGTCGCGATCAGCGCCAATCCCCTTCGTCCGGCAGCCGAGGTGGCCCGGGAGATCGTTGCGGCCTACGACGTCGTGAGGAAGTTGCGGCGGGCTGAAGAGGAATCCGGGTATCAGGTTGAAACACTGTTGGAAGTCGTGAAGGTGTAGCTCCTGTATCGCTCCGGCTGCGCCGCGTTGACCTTCTCCCATACTTTAACGTAGGACAAGATGCCATCTTGTCCCACAAAATTCTCGCAAACAGCACAAATCTTGTAGGATAATTCTGTACCAATGCGCATACCGATCGTGGACGATGCTACCCCCGCCTCTCATCCGCCAACCAGCGAGCGTTTCCTGCTCATCGCCGCTTATGCCACCACGGCGTCCATCTACGCCGTCGCTCTATTGACCACACCTGAACTGCGCCAGCCCGCCATCTGGCCCGCTCTCACCGCCCTCTTCGTTGCCTTCGTTCTCACCATTCCCTTCCTGCCCCGCACTGATGCCCCGCTCTGGCGACGCGGCGGGCTCCTGGTGCTCCAGGCCGCTCTGGTCTTCGCCATCGTGCTTGTCGGCCGAGGGGCCTCCTTCCTGCCCATCCTCTACTTCATCGTCGTCCCCGCAGCCTACCTCTCGCTCACCTTTCGCCAGGCAAGCGTCCTCGCATTGCTCTGCGCCGGTGCGCTCTTCCTGAACTACTTGCTGTTGAGTGACGTGGAGACGGCGCTGACCATGCTGCTGCCCTACGGCGGTGGCTTCGTCTTCTTCATCGCCGTCAGCGTCTCTCTTATCCAGCAACAGCGAGAACGGCAACGAGCCGAGCGGTTGCTGGCCGAACTGGAAGCGGCCCACCGTCAACTTCAGGCTTACGCCGTCCAGGTCGAAGCGCTGGCCGTGGCCGAGGAGCGCAACCGGCTGGCCCGCGAGATCCACGACAGTCTGGGCCATTACCTGACCACCATCACCGTCCTGCTGGAGGCGGCGGGGAAACTCATTGCCACGCAACCTGGGCAGGCCGCCGAAGCCGTCGCCAGGGCGCAGGGGCTGGCCCGCGAGGGCCTGGCCGAGGTACGGCGCTCGGTGGCGGCGTTGCGGGCCTCGCCGCTGGATACGGAGTCGCTGAGCGAGGCCATCGGCGAGGTGGTGGAGGACATCCGCGCCAGTGGGATCGCGGCGACTTTCACGGTTGAGGGAGAGGCCCGCCCGCTGCCGATTCAGACCAAGACGGCTCTCTACCGTGTCGCCCAGGAGGGGCTGACCAACGTGCGCAAGCATGCTAACGCCAGCGCCGCCCAGGTGGTGCTTGCCTACGAGCCGGAGCGGGTGACGCTGACCATCAGCGATAACGGCACGGGCCGCCGTAGGGGAAAGATGGAGGGCTTCGGGCTGCTGGGCCTGCGGGAACGGGTGGCGCTGCTGGGGGGCTCGCTGGAGGCCGGTGACCGTCCTGAGGGCGGCTTCCGGCTGCGGGTGGAGGTGCCGATGGAGGACCGGGACAGTGGCTGAGATTCGCGTCCTCCTGGCCGACGACCAACAACTGATGCGCGAAGGGCTGCGTGTGCTGCTCGACCTGACCCCCGACATCCGCGTGGTGGGCGAGGCCGGCAACGGGGCCGAGGCGGTGGAGCGGGTGCAGGCTTTGCAGCCCGACGTGGTGCTGATGGACGTGCGCATGCCGGGGCTCGACGGCGTGGCCGCGACGCGCCGCCTCCACAAAGCCTGCCCCGACGTCAAGGTCATCATCCTCACCACCTTCGATGACGATGAGTACGTCTTCGAGGGGCTGCGGGCCGGGGCGGTCGGCTACCTGCTCAAGGACGTGCCCTCGGAGCAACTGGCCGAGGCGATTCGCGCCGCCGCCCGTGGCGAGGCCTTCATCCAGCCCTCCGTGGCCCGCAAAGTGGTGGCCGAGTTCGCCCGCCTGACTGAACGGGAGCACCGCCGGCGCGAGCAGCCGCTGGTTGAGCCGCTGAGCGCGCGGGAGTTGGAGGTGCTGGCTCTGGTGGCCGAAGGGCTCTCCAACCGCGAGATCGGCGAGCGGCTTTTCATCACCCCAGGGACGGTGAAGAACCACGTCAGCAACGTCCTGGCCAAACTGGGGGTGCGCGACCGTACCCAGGCGATACTGCGGGCGCAGGAATTGGGGTTGTTGTAGCAGGAATCTAACAAATTCAGGGAATGTTTAGAGCGTCGTCTGGGCACTGGTCATCTCCAAAAAGTCATTGCCGGTTTCTCGCACGTCCGGCCGGCGGTGAACCACCGGGCTCAGCCGGCAAAGCCCTGCGGGCTCATCTCAGCCCCGCAGGGGCTTCGCTTTTGAACCGGAGGCTTGAGCGTAGTGGAGCCTCCGGCGGGCGAGCACGTGCTATGAGAGCCTCTTTTGCCAGAAGCCACTCTTGTTTTGTGGGCTACTAGAGACAAGACAAACATGAATGATTACCACACCTTCGTCGTGCGCGTCTGGGCCGGCGACCCGGAACGGTTGCGTTTCCAGGTGCAGCACCTGCAGAGTGGCGAGGAGTGGCAGTGCGCAGGCCCGGCGGCCCTGGGACGGCTGATTGCCGAAAGGGTCCACGCTCGTGCCCACGGTGAGACCCCACATCAGACTGCAAACGGTGAGAAGGTCAAACCATGATGGAACAACACAAACATTCCAAGTTTCTGTCCAGCGTTCTAGCCTCGATCATCATCGCCGGCATTGGCCTGAGTCTGATCGGGCCTGTTTTGGTCTTCGGCCAGCCACCGGCCCCAACACCCATTTCGCCTGCTGAGGGCGACTCCGTCATTACCCCCACCTTCTCTTGGCTGGCCTCCAGTGGGGCGGTGTACTATGAGGTTCAGGTCGGCCCCCAGAGTGACCCTAACCTTGAGTACTGGAGCGACACCACCTACAATCTCAACCTGACCCCCAACGACGCCCACGATTTCCCCAACGAGCCTCTCTACTGGCGGGTGCGCGCCTACGACAGCGGCGGTAACTACGGCCCTTGGAGCAGCAGGATCAACTTCACCAAGTACATCCCCGCTCCTCCCCTGCGCTCCCCCCCTAACCACGTCGCCGTGTCCGAGCCGGCCTTGAAATGGGATCCCGTCCGGGGCGCGGCCTACTACAAGGTGCAAGTGAGTACAGATCCCACGTTTAACTCTGTGGACCACACCTACACCACCTACAACACCAGCCTCACCCCCAGCGACACCATCGCCCACGGTACCTGGTACTGGCGGGTACTGGGGGTGGACGCCGACGGGCACGAGGGAACCCCCAGCGCATCCCGGTACTTCGTCAAGCACATCCCCGCCCCGGTGTTGCTCAGCCCCGCCGACGGCATCACCATCACCACACCCTCTCTGGCATGGCAAGCCGCCGATGGCGCGGCCTACTACAAGGTGGATGTCACCACCGAT
>QMOC01000044.1 GCA_003648085.1 Chloroflexota bacterium | reverse complement strand
GTGTCCCGCCGCCGCTCCCTCGAACTGCTGTTGAACGGCCGCCCCGCCACCGAGGAGCAGATGCAGGAGTGGATGGCGCGCAAGAACCGTTACTACGTCGAGTCCATCCAGCGGATGACACCCGCCGACATCCTGCCCGGCGCGCTGGAGTTACTGAAGGAACTGCGACAGGCGGGGATCAAAATCGGCGTCGGCTCGGCCAGCAAGAACACCCGCACCGTCCTCGACCGATTGCACCTTTGGGGCTACGTGGACGCCGTGTCCGACGGCTACAGCGTCCGGCGCCAGAAGCCCGCGCCTGATCTCTTCCTCCACTGTGCCCGGCAACTCGGCGTTGACCCCGGCGAAGCCATCGTCGTCGAAGATGCTGCGTCGGGCGTGGAGGCGGCGCTGGCGGGCGGCTTCTGGACCGTGGGACTGGGGCCGAAGGAGCGAGTTGGCGCGGCCCACGTCGTCTTCCCCAGCCTGGAGGGCGTCCATCTACAGGACATCCTGGCGGCATTGAGCAGAGCCGCCGAGGAGACAGAGGAGACACAAGAATGACCATCAGCGAAAACTGGCTCATCCGCGAAACCGCGTTCGACCCGGAGAGGCTCCACCACAAGGAGACCGTCTTCACCATCGGCAACGGCTACCTGGGGACGCGGGGAGCCTTCGAGGAAGGTTACCCCGGCGCGACCCCTGCCACCCTCATCCACGGTGTATGGGACGACGCGCCCCTCTTCTTCACCGAACTGGCCAATGCACCCGATTGGCTGCCCTTTGTGCTGACCGTGGACGGCGAGCGTTTTGGCCTGGACCGGGGGGAGGTGCTGTGCTACGAGCGCGTTCTCGATATGCGCGCCGGCACACTGCGGCGCGAAGTGCGCTGGCGCAGCCCCGCCGGACGCGAGGTGGACGTTTCCATCGAGCGCTTCGCCAGCCTGGCCGATGAGCACGTGCTCGCCATCCGCTATCGCGTGACCCCCCTTAACGGCCCGGCCAAGATCGAACTGCGCGCTGGGCTCGATGCCTACACCGACAACTGGGGCTTGCGCCACATCGAGTGGCTCGCGCAGGGGTCGTCCGATCCGCAGTACTTATGGATGCACAGCCGCACCCTCAAGACCAACATCGAACTGGCCTACGCCGCGCACCTGGCAGTGGACGACATCTCCGGGGTAGAGTATCACTTCTGGGACGCCGATGGCCGGCCGACGTCTGTGGCGCACTTCACGCTATCCCAGGGCCAGACTGCCACCGCCGCCAAACTGATCACCATCTACACCAGCCGTGATACAGACGACCCTCTGGCCGCGGCACAGGCCAAACTGGAGCGGGCCGTCGAAGCGGGATACGCCCGGCTGCGTGAGGCGCACATCGCCGCCTGGGCCGACGAGTGGGCGCAGTGCAACGTCACCATCGAAGGGGACGACGCCGCCGACCGCGCCCTGCGCTACAGCCTGTTCCAACTCCTCATCGCCGCCCCGCGCCACGACGACCGCGTGAGCATCGGGGCCAAGACCCTCAGTGGCTTCGGCTACCGGGGACACGTCTTCTGGGACACCGAAGTCTTCATCCTCCCCTTCTTCACCTACACGCGGCCCGAGATCGCCCGCAACCTGCTGCTGTATCGCTATCACACGCTGCCCGGCGCTCACCAGAACGCCGGAGCCGAGGGCTACGAAGGGGCCTACTACGCCTGGGAGAGCGCCGAGACAGGTGTCGAGACTACCCCCAAGTGGTGGCCACATCCAGACGGGTCACTGGTGCGCATCTGGACGGGGGACATCGAACTGCACATCATCTCCGACATCGCCTACGCTGTGGATCAATACTGGCGCGTCACCGGGGACGATGATTTTATGCGCGACTACGGTGCGGAGATTATCCTCGACACCGCCGCCTTCTGGGGCAGCCGCGTCGAGTACAACGCTGAGGCCGACCGGTACGAGGTCACCGACGTCATCGGCCCCGACGAGTGGCACGATCACGTGGACAACAGCGTCTACACCAATCGCATGATCCGGTACCACCTGGGGCTGGCCTTCGAGGTACTGGACTGGCTCGATGAGCACGCTCCCGAAAAGGGTGCCGAATTGCGGCGGCGGCTCGACCTGAGCCACGAGCGGCTAGCCCGCTGGCGCGACATCGAGGCGAAGATCAAGATCAACTACGATCCCGAGACCGGCCTGATGGAGCAGTTCGACGGCTACTTCGACCTCCGGGACGTGGACATCGCCGACTACGAGCCGCGCACCCAGGCGATGGACACGTTACTGCGCGAAAGTGGCATAGACCCCAACGATACCCAGTTACTGAAGCAGCCCGACGTCATCATGCTGCTCTGCCTATTGGCCGATGCCTACGACGACAGGACCCGCCGGGCCAACTGGGACTACTACGCGCCACGCACCGACCATCGGTACGGCTCGTCGCTCGGCCCCACCTTTCACGCCATCCTGGCCTGCCGGCTCGGCATGCCGGAGGTGGCCTACGAGCATTTTATGCACGCTGCGGGTGCCGATCTGGAGGACAGCCGGGGCAACGCTGCTGAGGGCATCCACGGCGCGTCGTGCGGTGGGATGTGGCAGGCGGCCGTATTGGGCTTTGCGGGCCTGCGCGTCACCCCGGATGGCTACCGCGTGGAACCCCACTTGCCCAGACATTGGAAAAGGCTGTGCTTCGCCTTCCGGCACCGGGGCCAGCCCGTCGAGGCGGTTGTCGAGAACAACAAATAGGACGTGACGAAAAATCGGCCTAATCCCCCTTGACATTTAAAACGTTTTAGAGTATAATATCAATGTTTCCAAAACGTTTTAGATCAAGTCTTCTCCTGTGCAGGAATACGCCCTATGCCCGTGACCCAGCAGGACATTGCTACTCGGTTGGGCGTCTCAGTCGCCACCGTCTCGCGAGCCCTGGCGGGCTACTCCGATATCGCCCCCGCCACCCGCCAGCGCGTATTGCAGGCTGCTAAGGAGATGGGCTATCGCCCCAACGTCATCGCCCGCATGCTCCAGAAGCAACGCACCGATACCATCGGCTTCATCATCCCCACCCATGGCCCCCGCTTCTCAGACCCCTACTTCAGCGAACTTCTGGCCGGCATCGGCAACGCCGCCACTGAGCGGGACTATGACCTGCTCGTCTCCACATGCTCCCCGGATACGCCCGAGGAGAGGCAGGCCTACGAGCGCTTCGTCCAGGGGCGCCGCGTGGACGGGATGCTGGTGGTGCGCACGCGCGAGCAGGACGTGCGCATCGCCTATTTGCTGGAGCAAGACTTCCCCTTCGTCATCTTCGGTCGCTCCCGCGTTGAGGGCGACTTCTGTTACCTGGATGTGGATGGCACCGTCGGTATCCGGGAGGTGACCCGGCATCTCATCAATCTGGGTCACCGCCGCATCGCCATTCTCCTTCCCCCGGATAACCTGACGTTCGCTTACTATCGCCGGCTGGGGTTTGAGGAAGCCATGGCGGAGGCGGGCCTGCCCATTGACGAAACGCTGGTGGCGTACGGCGACCTGACGGAGCGCAGCGGCTATGAGATCGGACGCGCCTGGCTGATGCGGGATGAGCCTCCCAGTGCCATCGTCGCCTGCAACGACCTGATGGCACTGGGGATCATCAGTGCCGCCCAGGGGTTGGGGCTGACGGTCGGGCAGGACGTGGCCGTGACCGGCTTCGATGACGTCTCCCTGGCTGCCCACTCCCACCCGCCATTGACCACCGTGCGGCAACCCATCTACGAGATTGGGAAGCGCATTTGTTACATGCTCGTCCAACTGATTGCAGGGGAGACGTTGGAAGAGCGCCACGTGGTCCTGAAACCGCAGTTGATCGTGCGGGAATCGTGTGGCGCAAAGGCATCCTCTCAGTAACTCGGAAAGAGTGAGGTGGGTTGTCCTACGTTGGCCCTCATCGAGATGATACGCGCGAAGTTCGGCGAATTTGGGAAAGGAGGTGATGGGCATATATCAGGTGAAACCATGAACACGCATATCGGCTTCTGTTAGACTGACCATTAACTGACAAGGAGGAGTTTCGCGATGAAGAAGTATGCAAGTTTGCTGATGCTCGGCGCCATCGTGATCGGCCTGCTGGCCGCCTGCGCGCCGCAGACGGTCACGGTCACCGTCGAGGTTCCGGTGAAAGAGACCGTTGAGGTGCCTGTGGAACGAACCGTCGAGGTTCCGGTGGAAGTCACGCCCACGCCCGTGGATTACGGCAAGGTCACCTTCATCTCCACTCAATGCGTCCCGGTGGAGGAGGCGGAGAAGATGCGGGGAGTCATCCTGGCCGACTTCCCCGGCCAGGTGGAGTTCGTCCCCGCCGACTATGCCACCTTTGAGGACACGGTACTCGCCGAGGTGAAGGCGGGCAAGGGCACCATAGACGTGATCGGCGCGCTGCATGGTCAGTTTCCAACCCTGCTGGCTGCCGGTGCGCTGCAGGATGTCTCGCCTTTGCTGGATGAGGTGAAGGATCGGGGCATTCCCGAGGCCTATATGGAACTCGGCAAGTTGGGCACTGACACCCAGTACTTCATCCCGTGGATGCAGGCCACCTACATCGTTGCTGCCAACAAGCAGGCTCTGGATTACTTGCCCGCAGGGGCCGACCCCGAATCCTTGACCTGGGAGCAATACCGCGACTGGGCCAAGAACATTTACGAAGCCACCGGCGAGAAAAAGGTCGGCTTCCCCGTCAACGGGCTGCTGCACCGCTTCCTGGAAGGCTACATCTATCCATCCTACACTGGCGGGATGGTAACCACCTTTAAGAGCCCCGAGGCGGTGGAGATGTGGAAGTTCGTGAAGGACCTGTGGCAGTACGTCCACCCCGAATCAATGTCCTACGAGTTCATGCAGGAGCCCCTCATGTCCGAGGAGGTGTGGGTGGCGTGGGATCACACCGCCCGCCTGATCAATGCCTTCAAGGAGCGGCCAGACGACTTCTTGGCGCTGCCGTCGCCTTCCGGTCCTAAGGGGCTGGGCTTCATGCCGGTCATCGTTGGCCTGGCTATGCCGGTGACTGCCCCTAACCCGGAGGGAGGCAAGGCGCTTATCGAGTACATGACCAGGCCCGAGACCCAGATCACCACACTGCGCGAGGTTGGCTTCTTCCCGGCGATCCAGGTTGATTTCCCGGGCTACGTCGCGCCGGGGATCCGCGCGCAAGGCGAGGCCGTAACCAAGCAGGCCGCTGCCTCCAACGCTATCCCGGCCATGTTGCCGGTGGGCCTGGGCCCGCGCTCGGGTGAGATCAACAAGATCTACCGCGACGCCTTCACGCGCATCGTCATCAATGACGAGGACATCGAGACTGTGCTGGAGGAAGAAGCGGCGAACCTGCAGACATTGCTGAACGAGACAGGTGCTCCTTGTTGGCCGCCTGACCCGCCCAGCGAAGGGCCCTGCCAGGTGAAGTAGAAGCACGAGGCCTGTGCTTCTTCAACAGAGGGGGAGGCAGGTTAGCCTCTGCCTCCCCCTGCTTAAACTTGGAGAGGATTATGAACCTGAAGCGGTTCAACTGGGAACCTTATCTCCTGTTACTCCCCTCAGCCCTCTATCTGGTGTTTTTCCTCGCCTGGCCCATGTTCCAGGCCTTCGGATTGGCTTTTCAAGCAGATGATGGGCATTTGACGCTGGATTATATGCAGCGCATGTTCAGCGATGTGATGTTCTCGGCGGCGCTTATCAACACCGTCAAGTTGATCATAGCCATCGTACCGCTCCAGTTCATCCTGGCGCTGGTCATGGCTCTCCTGATGATGGAACGATTGCGGGGTTCCGACATACTCGTTTATATCTACTCCATCCCCTTGGCCATTTCGGACCTGGCGGCCGGCATCATCTGGTTCTCCATCTTCACCCAGCGGGGCTACCTTAACTCCTTGCTTTACGGTTTAGGGGTTCTGGATAAGCCCTTTCTCTTCCTGAATTATCAAAGCAACTGGCCGTTCGCAGCCATCGTTCTGGCCGAGGTCTGGCGGGCTACCTCCATTGTATTTGTCATCCTGGTGGCCGGACTGCAATCCATCCCCCGGGATTACGCCGAGGCCGCCGAGGTCTTCGGGGCCAATTGGTTCACCAGGGTGTGGCGGGTGACCCTGCCGCTTTTGCGCCCCAGCATCCAGACAGCGCTGATCCTGCGAACCATCTTGGCCGTCCAGATGTTCGCCGTCGTGGTGGCTATAGCCGGTCGGGGAATGACAGTGCTGGCAAACGAGGCCTATCGCTGGTATAGCGAATACCGCAGTCCTCACCTGGCTGCGACCTACGCCATGTTCATCTTGGTCATTTCCCTGGGCACAGCCTTCATTTACCTGCGTGCGCTGCGGGTCAAGGAGGAGATGGTATTGTGAAAAGAAAAACCTCTTATTCCCGCTTGGTCGTACGGGGATTGGTGTACCTGGTAGCCGTCCTGATAGCGCTGTGGATACTTATCCCCATCTACCTCATCACAATAGCGGCTTTCAGCCCCAAAGATGTAATCTACAGTTGGCCAAAGTCGCTGTTTCCTCAGACTATCTCACTGGAAACGCTGAAATTCTTTGTCAGCGCCCAGTACGTGTTGCCCTCGCTGCGCAACAGCGTGGTCGTGGCCCTGCTGACCCTGGTTATATCGCTGGTGATAGGGGCGCCGGCCGGCTATGCCCTGGCCCGCTACATCTTTCGGGGTAAGGATATTTTCCGTATCATGATCCTCTCGACCCGCGCCTTTCCCATCGTCATCCTTTCCATTCCACTGGCGGTCACCTTTATGAAATGGGGTCTGTATGACAATCTGATCAGCGTGGCCATTCTGCACGTGGCAATGGCTTTGCCTACCACGATCCTGGTCACCAGCAGCGTCTTCGTAGGGGTCTCCAAGGAGTTGGAGGAGGCCGCCACGGTCTTTGGCTGCAGCCGCGTGCAAGCATTTACCCGCGTGGCGTTGCCCCTGGCGCTGCCCGGCCTGGCCGCGTCGGCCATCTTTACCTTCGTCCTCTCGTGGAACGAGGTGTTTGCTGCCACCATCCTGACCCTTCAGAACCGCACGCTGCCTGCCCGCCTGTTCATACAGTTGGCCGCATCGCCCCTTCCTTTTCGCTTCGCCGGCGGCTTCTTCATCCTGATCCCTGCGATTACGTTTATGTTCTTCATCCGCCGCTACCTGTTTAGCCTGTGGGGAATAACGCTTAAATAACCCAAATGTGATTTGGTAACAGGAGACACTCTATGGCTGAGATACACGTGGAAAGTGTGCGTAAAACCTTTGGCAAAGTCAAGGCCGTCTGGGATGTGGACCTCACCGTGCACGACCGGGAGTTCGTCGTGCTTCTGGGCCCCAGCGGGTGTGGCAAAACGACGCTCTTGCGCTGCATTGCCGGGCTGGAGCAGGTGGACCAGGGGCGCGTCTTCATTGGCCAGCGGGATGTAACCGACCTCCCGCCACGACGGCGACAAATTGCCATGGTGTTCCAGAATTATGCCGTCTTCCCCCATCTGACGGTCTTTGAGAACGTTGCCTTCGGCCTGCGCATGCAGCACAGGCCCAAAGATGAGATCAAGAAACGGGTGCAATCCGCAGCCGAACTTTTGCATATCGAGAATCTGCTGGACCGCTATCCGTCCCAGTTAAGTGGTGGCCAGCGACAGCGCGTGGCCGTGGCCCGCGCCATTGCTGTGGACTCCTTGGTGCTGCTGATGGACGAGCCGCTCAGCAACCTGGACGCCCTGCTGCGGCTCGAGATGCGGGCGGAACTCAAGCGCCTGCTGCGGGAAATCGAAGCCACCACACTCTACGTCACCCATGACCAGGTGGAGGCGCTGAGCCTGGGGGATCGCATAGCCGTGATGCGGGATGGCCAGATCCTCCAGTACGACACTCCCTTGAACGTGTATGACAAACCGGCCGACCTTTTCATTGGTGGATTCATCGGCAACCCCCCGATGAACTTTCTGGATGGGGAAGTACGAACGGAGGACGGTCGGCTGATAGTGCGGACGGGCGGCGGCGAGATCTATCCACCTCCCGAAGCCAGCGCCGTGCTCAGTCGGCTAAAGGAGCCATCGGTGCTGGTGGGCATCCGGGCCGAGAATATCGAAACGTTGTCTGCACCGGCCGAGGACGCGCTACAGGCCACGGTGCTCGTCGTCGAACCCTTGGGTTCTCACAACCTGATAACCATGCAGTTGGGGCCTGAGCAGATCAAGGTGAACACCGACGCCGATTTCCAAGCCCAACCAGGCCAAACCATCTGGCTGCGCCTGAATACTGACAAGATTCGTTGGATAGATAAGGCCAGCGGTCGCGCGTTGGACTACGATGTCAGTCCCCAGTCCTAAGTCCTAGGACTAAAAGAGGATATGCATCGCGTCCGCCTGACCGAACCCAAGATCGCTCATCGCTTGGCACTGGTTGAAGGGTTCGTCTACCGACGACGCCAGCCCGTGCCCCCTTTCCGCTTTCATGCCGGTGATGAACCCCTCGTTGCCTCCGATGTGGACGATGGCGATTGGCCGGTCATAGAACCCGGCGCCTGCTGGGGTGAACCGGGCCAGGATTTCACCCTGCGCACCACCTTCACCGTGCCCGCCGATTGGCGACCTCCGGTGGCGCTCCTCCTGCCCATCGGGAACGCCCATCAGTTCGTCCACCCGGAAGCGCTGGCCTATGTTGACGGCGTGGCCTTCCAGGCCATCAATGCCTATCACCAGGAGATCCTGCTGCCGCCCCGCTGGCGCGACGGCGCAACACACATCCTGGCCTTGCACGGGTGGGTCGGCACAGGGAAAGTGCCCATCTTGATGGGCCAGCCGGAAGTCGTGCAGATACACCAGCCTACCCGCGACTTCGTCGCTGCTGCTCGCGTGGCCCTGGGCGTGCTCAGGGAACTGGACGAGCACGATCCCATCCGAGCGCGTCTGCTAAATGCGCTGGACGAATCGTTTCGCCGGTTAAACCTCCATGAGCCTTTCGGGGACGGCTTTTATGAAAGCGTCGCGGTGGCACAACAAACCCTCGACGAGGGCCTGGCGACGGCAGGGCCGCCCCTGACGGTGGATGTCATCGCCGTGGGACACGCCCACCTGGACGTAGCCTGGCTGTGGCCCACCGGCCGGACGCGGCGCAAGGCCGCCTGCACCTTCAGCAGTGTCCTGCGGCTGATGGAACAGTTCCCCAACTTCCACTTCACCCAGAGCCAGCCTCAACTGTATTGCTACGTCGCCGAAGACCACCCCGATATTTTCAAACAGATTCGGGCACGGGTGGCGGAGGGCCGCTGGGAAGTGACCGGTGGTATGTGGGTCGAAGCCGACTGCAACGTGACCGGGGCCGAATCGCTGGTTCGGCAATTCTTGCTGGGGCGGCGCTTCTTCCGTCAGCACTTCGGTGACGCGGAGACGCCCATCCTCTGGTTGCCCGATACGTTCGGCTACCCCTGGACACTCCCCCAACTGATCGAGCAGGCCGGCCTGAAGTACTTCATGACCACCAAGATCAGTTGGAATCAGTACAATCGCCTGCCCTACGACAGTTTCTGGTGGCAGGGGCTGAACGGCACGAAGATCCTTACCCACTTCATCACCACGCCGGACACGGCGGGGAGTTGGTACGACACGTACAACGGCGATCTCTCCCCGCGACAGATCATCGGTACATGGCGCAACTATCAGCAGAAGGAAACCCACACCGAGTTGCTCACCGCTTTTGGCTTTGGAGACGGTGGAGGCGGCCCAACCCGTGAAATGCTGGAGAACGGCCAGCGGCTGGCCAAGCATCCCGGCGCTCCGCGTGTGCGGCTGGGGAGCGCCTGCGAGTTCTTCCAGAACCTTGAAGCGCAGGCTGGTGAGCGGCTGCCGGTCTGGAACGGCGAACTCTACCTGGAATATCACCGCGGC
>QMOC01000043.1 GCA_003648085.1 Chloroflexota bacterium | reverse complement strand
GGGGAGCAAGGGGGCGGAGGGGCAGAGGGGCAGAGGCGCAGGAAGGTGAAAGGCTCGCCGGCCTGATGCCTGAGCCGCCCACGTTGCCGCCTGACGTTCCCCAGGTCTTCCTACCGCCGACCGTTACCTTCGAGTGGGCGCTGCGACGTCACGAGGAGCGGAGCGGGCAACCGGTGCTGGTGCGGGAACGGCACCTGGTCTACACCCCCCACCTGCTGGCCCTGGGCGCGGTGCGGCTGCTGGATCGCAAGCGGGGCGTGGACCATCGGGAGACGGTGGCGCGGCTGGTGCAGCCCGGTGAAGGGATCGCGGGAGTGGATTGGGGCGAGGGAGAGGCCACGTTAGGCGAGGAGGACCTCTCGCCGAGGCCGATGGGGGAGGGATTCTACGCGCCGGTGCCCTCGCTGTTGGCCCGCCCGCGTGACTTGAAGCGTCTGGAGAAAGACTTCGCCGATTACCTCTACCACAACGTATCCGTCACCATCTGGCACAACCCGGCGCTCAAGTTGTACGGCATGGTGGGGGAGAGCCGCCGTGATTTCCGCGTGCGCTGCGAGGAGGAGGCCCGCCGCAAGCGTGACGCCGAACTGAAGAAGGCCCGCGCCCGGATGGAGAAGCAGATGACTCGCGTCCAGGAGAGAATCCGCCGCGAGAAGCGGGAACTGGCCGAGGATCAGGAGGAACTGGAGGCTCGCAAGCGGGAGGAACTGCTCACGTTGGGCGAATCGGCGCTCAATCTGCTCACCGGGCGGCGGCCCTCATATATGATCTCCCGCGCCAGCCGCAAGCGGCGGCTGACCCGGCAGGCCAAAGCCGACGTCGAGGAATCGCTGGAGGCCATTGAGGACCTGGAGGAGCAACTGGAGGCGCTGGGGGAGGAGTGGGAGGAGCAGGCGGCCGAGATCAACGCCCGCTGGGCCGACACGCTGGAGGAGATCGAGACGGTGGAGATCACCCCCCGCCGCGCCGACGTGAGGGTCGAGTTCTGTGGCCTGGCCTGGGTGCCGGCCTGGCAGGTGACGCTGGAAGACGGGCGGCGCCTTGATTTGCCGGCCCGCGAACAGGCCGCTCAGACGGGGTGAGTGAGGCGGCAATCCCGGATGGCTTTGACAGGGCAGAGAGGTGGAGTATAATGAGCGAGCCTGGCGATTAAAATCGCGGCTACGCTTCGCAAAACCGACCTGCGTCGGTTTCCCAGGCTGCGCAGGCAGCCTGCGCTAACGTAGCCCACAATTTCAACTGCCGGGCAGCGAGTTTCCAAATACCATCAAAGGAGATCAACTATGATTCCACTGCGAGACACCATCCCCGCCCGCCGTTTTCCCATCGTCAACACGGCGCTCATCGGTCTCAACGTGCTGATCTTCCTGTTCGAGGCCGCGCTGGGCCCGGTTCAACTGGAGCAAGTCATTGGGCTTTTGGGACTGGTGCCGGCCCGCTTCTGGCAAGGGGGCGGGCTGGAGCGCTGGTTGCCCCTGTTCACCTCCATGTTCCTGCACGGCGGATGGTGGCACCTGATCTCCAATATGCTCGCCCTTTACATTTTCGGCGACAACGTCGAAGATCGTTTGGGGCATTTCCGCTACCTGCTGTTCTACCTGTGCGGCGGTCTGGCGGCCGGTGGCGCCCACCTGCTGGCCTACCACGGCTCGCCCATCCCGACGGTGGGGGCCAGCGGGGCCATTGCTGCCGTGCTGGGGGCCTATCTGGTGCTCTTCCCCTATGCCCGCGTCATCACCCTTGTACCTATGTTCTTCTTCCTCCGCATCGTCGAGATTCCGGCCCTGATCTACCTGGGCTTCTGGTTCATCTCCCAATTGTTCAACGGCCTCTTCGCCCTGACCGCGGCCGACGTCTTTCAGGCCGGCGGCGTGGCCTGGTGGGCGCACATCGGGGGCTTTGTCTTCGGGCTGGCCGTGGTCCGGCTCATCCGCCCCCGCCCCCGCCGCACCTACGCCGACGAGTACTGGCCGTGGTAACACAACGCAAGCCAAGAACGAGGAGATTCCAATGTCTATCTTCGACCTGCTCTGGATTTTCTTCATTATCAGCAGTCTTCTGCCGGCCATCCAGAAACGCATGCTGGAGGCGGCGCGGCTGCGGCTGATGCACGAACTAGAGAAGGAGCGCGGCAGCCGTGTCATCGCCCTCATCCACCGCCAGGAGACGATGGCCCTGCTGGGCTTCCCCATCTACCGCTACATTGACATCGAGGATAGCGAGGAGGTGCTGAGGGCCATCAAACTGACCGATGATGAAGTGCCGATTGACCTGATCCTGCACACACCGGGCGGTTTGGTGCTCGCCGCAGAGCAGATCGCCCACGCGCTCCGCCGCCATCCGGCCAAGGTGACCGTCTTCGTGCCCCACTACGCCATGTCCGGCGGCACGCTGCTGGCGCTGGCCGCCGATGAGATCGTGATGGACGAGAACGCCGTCCTGGGGCCGGTAGACCCCCAACTGGGAGAGTACCCGGCCGCCTCCATCGTCAAGGCAGTGGAGCAGAAGGACGTCAACGAGGTGGACGATAAGACGCTCATCCTGGCCGACGTGGCTCGCAAGGCTATCGCCCAGGTGCAAGCGCGTCTGGAGGATATTCTGTCCGCCCGTATGGACGCTGAGCGGGCCGCCGAGTTGGCCAGAACGCTCTCCGAGGGACGTTGGACCCACGACTACCCCATCACCGTCGAGGAGGCGCGGGAATTGGGGCTCCCGGTCAGCACCGAGATGCCCAATCTGGTCTACAAATTGATGACCCTCTACCGCCAGCCCGCCCAGCGCCGTCCATCGGTGCAATACATCCCGGTGCCCTATCGCCCCAGCGGGGGGAAGAGGGGGGATCAGGAATAGGCGTATGGGCTTTGGAGCCTGCTCGGTTGTGGAACTGCAACCCCAGGACGATTTGGCCTCCGTCCGGCATCGGTTCGGTTGGCTGGGCGGAGGTCGTGTTGCGCTTGTCCTCCCGTGGGAGATAGGCTTCCTCTCCCGCGAGTTGGATTTCGATCTCCTGCGGCGCGAGGCCGAACGACGGCAATTGGAGGTCGCCATCGTCTCCGCCGACCCTGCGCGGCGGTCGCTGGCCCGGGGGTGCGGGTTCCCGGCCTTCGCCAGCGTCGAGGAGGCGCAGGAGACCACGGTGTGGAGGAGCCGCCCCCCGGAGCCGGTGAAGCCGCCCTCTCGCCACTGGTGGGATGATGAGGTCGTCCTTCAACCCCGACCGGCTCGCTCACCGGCGCCCTGGCTCAATTGGATCAAACTGGGCATCCGCATCGTCATTTTCGCGCTGTCGCTTCTGGTTCTCAGCGGCAGCGCCTATGTCGTCGTCCCCAGTGCCGTGGTGACGCTGGTGCCGGCCGGCCGGGAGTTCACCACCATCGTGCCGGTGTCGGTAGATCCCGACGTTGAGGCGGTGGATCACGTTGCCCGGCTCATCCCGGCGCGACGGGTCGGCGTCGAGGTCGAGGATTACGCCGAGGTCGAAACGACCGGCATAACGAACGTCGCCATTGGCCGGGCCACCGGCGTGGTCTTGTTCACCAACCTGCTGGCGCAGGATTATGTCGTGCCGGCCGGCACCGTCGTGCGTACCTCCTCCACCAGTTATCCTATTCGCTTTCGCACCACTGCGGATGTCACCGTCCCTGCCGGCGGGCAGGCGACCGCGTCCATCGAGGCGCTGACAGAGGGAGTGGGCAACGTCGGGGCTTTCCAGATCAATCAGGTGGAGGGCGTGGCGGCCTCAGCCGTGCGGGTGACGAACCCGGAGCCGACCACGGGCGCGGAACCCCAGGATGTGCGCGTCGTCACCCAGGCCGACTACGAGCGGGTGCGGAAGCAGTTGATTCATCGCTTGCTCGACCAGGCATACGTGGAGATGGGCGACCTGCTGAAACCCACCGAGTTCCTCCCCCGGCAGTCGTTGCGCATAGAGGCGGTGCCCAAGGAGGTATACACGCGCTTCGTCACCGAGCAGGCCGACACGGTGGGGCTCAACATGCGGCTGCTGGTGAGTGGGCTGGCGGTGGACGTGGACAACGCGGAGGCGGTGGCCTATGCTGCCCTCTCCCGCCGTCTGCCGCCGGGGTACATGTTAGTGGACGCCCACTTTGAATTGGGCGAGGTGGCCGAGGAGGACATCGGTCCGGGCAGGCTCACTCTCTTCGTCACCGCCCACGGCTACGCCGCAGCCGCGCTCGATACTTCCACAACGGTCGCCCTTATCCGCGGGCAGCGTGTGGATGAGGCCCGTGAACGATTGCTGGCAGAGTTTCCACTGGCCGAGGAACCCCGCATCACGATCTGGCCGGAGTGGCCGGAGCAACTGGAATGGCTGGAGCGGCTGCCGCTACTCCCACTGCGCATCAGTGTGCAGGTCGTGCCACGAGGCCAGGCGGCTGTTGCGCAGCGATAAACGGAGGCACCGCTTGGGGAATTCCTCACCCGACGGCTGAAAGTCGCGGGCTACGTACAGCAAGGTCACCCTGCGCCGACCCCGGAACCGACGCAGGTCGGCTGCGCGGTGTGTAGCACGCGGTCGGCGGGCTGAAAGTCGCCGCAGGGCGACTTGGCGAGGGTAGCACGCGGCTTCAGCCGCCGTGCTATGTCCCCAAAGCAGAGCCGCCGGACCCGCGAGAGGGTCCGGCGGCTCTCTGGTCGCAGTGAGGGCTATTCCTCAAACACCGCGTCCAGCGTCTCGTCCGGCACATCCCAGACGACGTCGTGGGGCGGGAGTTTCTCGTACTTCATGAACTCCGGCAGTCGGTCGTCGGCCTTGGTGAAGCCGGCTGCAGCGTTGAAGGCCCGCTCCTTGGCGAGGATTTCCTTGCCGATGCGGCCCACATCATCCATCGTCCACTCGGTGCCCAGGACACCGTTACACTCCTCCACCAGCCCCTCGAAGCCCTCGGGGATGTCCAGGATGGCGAAGGCGATGAAGAGGCAGTGGCCGGTGGAATCAATGAAGGCGGTGGCGTACTGGAAGTTACGCACCAGTTCCGCCTTGTCCACATCGAACTGGTCCACATCGCCACCACAGGCCAGAATCTCCGGGGCGATGGTATAGCCGGAGGTGTGGTCGGCGCCCATCGTGGAGATGGCGTAGGTCATGCCAATGCCCTTGATAGCGCGGGGCTCGTAGGCGGGCATGTTCTGCCCCTTGACGCCGGGCACGCGCACGACGCCGAAGACCTTACCGGTGGTCGCCGCCCCCTGGCCCAGGATGTGGCCCAGCGGGGTGCCCTTGCCGATCTCCTCCATCAGTTCGATGGCGCGCTTTCCGTCGCCGAACTCGGCCAGTCCCGCCTCCATAGCCACGGCGATGGTTCCGCCGGCCTCGATGGTGTCCATCCCGTAGTTATTCGCCATCCAGGTCAGTTTGCCGATGACGTCCAGATCGTCAATGCCGCAGTTGGCCCCGAAGGCCCATGTGGTCTCGTACTCGATGACGGAGACCAGTTCGCTGCCGTCGGGGTTGGGGATGACGTTGGAGCACTGGATGATGCAGCCAGGATGGCAGGGATGGCCCATCGTGCCGACGCCACCTCTGGTCTTGCACAGTTCGGCCATCGCCTCGCCGGAGGTCTTGGCCGCGCCCTCGAAGCGGCCCTCGCGGAAGTTGCGGGTGGGCAGGCCGCCGGCCTCGTTGATGATGTTGACCAGGATGGCGGTGCCGTAGGAATTGAGCCCACCGCCGGGCTTGGTGATGTCGTGGCTGCGCAGCGCCTGGGTGAGTTTCTTGCGCCCCTGGTCAAAGAGACCTTTGTTGACGATCTCCACCCCGGGCGCGCCCTCGCCATCAACGACGATGAACTTGAGGTGCTTGGAGCCCAGCACCGCGCCCAGCCCACCGCGGCCGGAGTAACGGCTGGGCCGATTGTCAATGTCGTTGAAGCAGACGCCGGAGTTGGCGTACTTCCTCTCGCCGGCGATGCCGATGCTGGCGATACCCACCTTCTTGCCGAATTTGTCGAAGAGAAGCGGGTAAACCTCGTAGAGGCCCTTGCCCGTGTACTCGTCGGCGGGGAAGAATTCGGCACCGTCCTTGGTGATGTGCAGCCCCCACCAGCCGTCGTCCGTGGGGTAGCCCTCGACGATGATGGCCTTGATGCCCAGACGTCCGACCAGTTGCGACCAGCCGGTGCCGGCGTTGGATTCCTTGATGCCGCCGGTGAGGGGGGACTTGCCGCCCACCGAGACCCGGCCCGAGGTGGGCGCGTTGGTGCCGGTGACGATACCCGGCGCGAAGACGATCTTGTTATTGGGGCCCAGTGGGTGACAGGTGGGGTCCACCTCGTCGTGGACGATGGTGGACGTGAGGCCGCGACCGCCGAGGAACTTGTATTTGTCGGGTACGTCCTCGTAAGCGGCGGTGCGGTCAGTCATGTTGACGCGCAGGATTTTAGCCATTGGTACACCTCCTCAAATTATGATATGTGAGCATGAAAAAAGGAGATCACATCTGGCCGAGGCTCCGAGTGCCAAGCCAACGATGTGCCTCCTTTGCAAACACGGCGGGCATGAGGATTGCTCCTCACACCTTATCGCTCATCCGTCCCGGAGGGAGCGCGATGAGTCGGAGGTTGTTGAGTTTTGTGTATTAATGATATGCCAGATATGTCCGTTTGTCAAGTTGCGGCGGGCGTAGGACCAAGATGACACCTTGTCCTACGCAGCACCTTGCCTTTTTACCCTGTTTCGGAGTATAATTAATGAGGAAGTAGAGACGGCAAGCGAGGCATGGGCTCCCTGCATTGTGGCCTGGCGTGAACACCGCCACCGAGTGGCTGAGGAACTGCAACATCGGCCGGGAACTGATAGACCTTCAGTGTGTCGTTGAGGACAGCCGGGAAATATTGCAGCACGAGGAGTGGCCGGACCTTGCCTTCAAGTACACAGAAGCGGTGGACAAAAGTACAGATGGGTAGCGAAAAACTGCGTCAACTCCCCAGCGTGGACCGGCTGCTCGGCGAGGCGACCGTGCAAGGGTTGGTCGCCGCGTATGGCCATCGCCAGACAGTGCATGCGCTGCGCGAGACGCTCGACGCGGTGCGCGATGAGGTGCGGGACGGGGCGGACGTGCCGGAAATCGCGGCGTTGGTGGCGCGGACCAGCGTCCGTCTGCGGGAACATCTGGCTCCCACGCTACGCCCGGTCATCAACGCTACCGGCGTCATCATCCACACCAACCTGGGGCGAGCACCACTCTCGACCGCTGCACGGGCAGCAATGGAGGCGGTGAGCCGGGGCTACTCCACGCTGGAGTACGACCTGCAGGCCGGGCGGCGCGGCCATCGCACGCTCCACGCCGAGCGGCTGCTGTGTGAATTGACCGGGGCGGAGGCCGCGCTGGTGGTCAACAACAACGCCGGGGCGGTGCTCCTGGCACTGACCCGTCTGGCGCAGGGCCGGGGCGTGGTCATCTCACGCGGACAACTGGTGGAGATCGGCGGCGGCTTCCGCATACCGGAGGTGATGGCGCAGAGCGGTGCACATCTGATCGAGGTCGGCACGACCAACCGCACTCACCTGCGCGACTACGAGCGCGTGCTAAAGACGCACGAGGATGTGGCGCTGATCCTGCGGGCGCACCACTCCAATTTCCGTATCGTGGGCTTCACCGCCGAGCCGACGTTACCCGAACTGGTCGCGCTGGGCGCAGAGCACGGCCTGCCTGTAATGGACGACCTGGGGAGCGGTGCCCTGCTCGACACGGCCCAGTTCGGGCTGGCGCACGAGCCGATGGTGCAGGAGAGCGTCGCGGCGGGGGCGGCAGTGGTCTGTTTCAGCGGCGACAAACTGCTGGGCGGCCCGCAGGCGGGGATCATCGTCGGGCAAGCAGAGTACGTGGAGCCGCTCAAGCGGCATCCGCTGGCCCGCGCGCTGCGAGCCGACAAACTCTGCCTGGCCGGATTACAGGCGACGCTGTTGCACTATTTGAAGGACGAAGCCACCGAGCAGGTGCCGGTCTGGCGGATGATCGCCACGGAACTGGCGGAGATTGAGCGGCGGGCGCGCCGCTGGCGGCGGGCGCTGCGACGGGCCGGCGTCCCGGCCGAGGTCGTGGATGGCGAATCTACCGTCGGCGGGGGCAGTCTGCCCGGGGAGACGTTGCCGACGAAACTGGTCGCGCTGGACGTGGCGCACCCCGACCGGCTGGCGGCAACATTGCGGGCCGCCGACCCGCCGGTGGTGGCCCGCATCGAGGAGGATCGGCTGGTGCTGGACCCGCGCACGGTGCTGCCGGAGGAGGAGCGGGAACTGCTAAGAGCAGTTTCGGAGGTGATGAGATGATCGTTCAATATATCCAGAAGGCGATGGAGAAGGCCCACTACGAGATCATTGATGACGAGGACCCATACTATGGCGAGATACCAGAATGTCAGGGAGTATGGGCGACCGGCAAGACTCTGGAGGAATGCCGCCGGAATCTAGAGGAAGTGCTTGAGGGCTGGATCATTGTGCGTTTGCAGCGAGGGCTCGTGCTTCCGCCGATCGAGGGAGTGACTATTCGCCCGCTCCAGAAATTACTTGCATATGTCTAAACTGTCGCCCGTCAAGTGGTCGGAATTAGTACGGCGGCTCAGGGCGTTGGGCTTTGAGGGCCCATTTGCCGGTGGCAAGCATCCGTACATGGTCAGGGATGATCTGGTCTTGAGGATCCCCAACCCGCACCGGCGGGAAATCGGACCTGACCTGTTGGCCCGGATACTGAGGCAAGCAAAGGTTTCACGTCGGGAGTGGGAACGGGCGAAATAGACCGTTGGAAGGAGGCTACCTGTGAAACAAGACCTGGATCGCCTGATGGAAGAGCGGGGACTGAACGCAGCCCTTGTCGGAGGAGCCGTGCATGGCAACCCGGCGATGTATTACATGACCAACGGTGCAGGGCTGACCGGCGGGTTCGTGCTCAAGAAGCGGGGCGAAGAGCCCGTGCTCCTCTGCTGGCCGATGGAGCGGGAGGAGGCTGCTGCCAGCGGTCTCACCGTCGTCAACCTGGGCCGATACGACTTCGTGAGCATCCTCCGCGAGACAGGCAACCAACTGGCCGCGACCGTCGAATTGTACCGCCGCATTTTCGCCGACTTGGGCGTGAGCGGGCGGGTGGGTTTCTACGGGCTGCAGGATCGGGGCCGTGCCTGGGTGCTGCTCAATGCACTGGATACGCAACTGGAGGGCATCGAGGTTTACGGCGACTTCGACGTGACGCTGATTGACGCCGCCCGCGCCACCAAAGACTTCACCGAAGCCGAACGTATCCAAGAGGTGGGGCGGCGCACCTGCGCGGTCGTAACTCGCACCATCGAGTTTCTCCAAGCGCATCGGGTGAAGGACCAAGTGCTGGTGCAGGCCGACGGCACTCCCCTGACCATCGGGCGAGTGCACGAGGAGATCAACCGGTTTCTGGCCGAGCAGGGACTGGAGGACCCTGAAGGCTTCATCTTCTCCATCGGGCGCGACGCGGGCATCCCCCACAGCAAGGGCCGCCCCGACGACGTGGTCGCGTTGGGTAAGACCATCGTCTTCGACATCTTCCCCCGCGAGGCCGGCGGCGGCTATTTCTTCGACATGACCCGCACCTTCTGCCTGGGCTACGCACCGCCGGAGGTCGAGAAGGCCTATCGGGACGTGTACGAGTGTCAGCAAAGCATCATTGAGGCCTACGAGGTGGGAGCCGAGGCGCGGCGCTACCAGCAAATGACCTGCGAGTTCTTCGAGGGTCGGGGGCATCCCACCATCGCCAGCGACACCAAAACCGAGGTCGGTTACGTGCACACGGTGGGCCACGGGCTGGGGCTGGCGATACACGAGGAGCCGCGCTTCGCCGACGTGCCCACCAACACCGACGTGCTCAAACCCGGCCACGTCTTCACCTGCGAGCCGGGGCTATATTACCCCGACCGGGGCTTCGGTATGCGCAT
>QMOC01000042.1 GCA_003648085.1 Chloroflexota bacterium | reverse complement strand
TGGAGGGATCGAGTTCAGTGCCTCCTCAAGCGGGTCGCCATTGCGCAGAAGGATTGCGGGGGTACCGGTGGCCAACAGCCGCTCCTTGAACAGGCTTGCGCCAGACGGGCCGCCGAAACTGGCCGCATCCACCAGGATAGTGACGACGCGGAGCCCGGCGCGACCAAGAAGCAGGGCTGCCTGCACCCACTCCTCACGCACCGATGGGCTGATGGCGACCACAATTGTACCTGGTGTCAACCTGCTACCTTCCATACTCAGCACCTCGCTGAACGGCATCTCCCCCTCAGCCCGCAACACGGCCAGTGTCTCCAGGATCTTGCCCAATTGCCGCTCATCCCGGTCGGCCTGAATGACCTCGCGCCGCTGGCCGTAAGCGACCAGCCCCACGGCCCGCCTGCGTCGGATGAAAAACTCTGCTACCGAAGCGGCTGCGGTGACGGCGTACTCCTCGGTGCTGGCTTCCAGCCGCAATCGTTTTACTCGTTTCCGCCACGGCTCCCGCCCCCGAAGGGCCAACTCCGCCTCGTCCACGGGTACCTTGAAGTGCACAGCCTGTTCCATATCGAGAAAAATCCAGGCGTTCGACATCGGATCCAGTTCGAATTCCTTCACGATGAGCCGATCCTTGCGGGCCGTGGATGGCCAGTGAATGCGGTTGAAACTGTCGCCGGGGACATATTCACGTACACTGGCGGCGTTGGTTGTGATGTGGTGGGTGCGACGGCGCAGTGCATCTCCCCCTGGCAGGTGCCCCATAGGCTGAGGGAAACCCCGCACCGGCACGGTGGCGGGGTAGACCACGATGTTGCCTGTCTGAGGGAATTCGTGCCGGAACTCAAACAGCCCCAATGGGTCACCGCTGGAGATGACAACAGGCCCCAGGCGAAAGCGACCACGTCGCTCGCAGAGGGTGCGTATCGCCCAATGGTATTCCCGGTGCGGCCCCAGGCTATGTATGACCCGGCTGGCACGGTGACTGGGCAAATCGGAGCCATCGTGGATAGTGACCCACAGTTTGGGCAGCCACGAGGTGTTGTACAGCGAGAAGTGTTCCTCCAGCGGACGCCCCACCTGAGCGCGGGAGGTGCGTGTGTAGCGGCTGAGACGCAACCCCCGCGTCGCCGACCAGGCCCACAGGGCCGAGAGGATGAGAGCGGCGATGAAGAAGTAGGCGAGGTGGTAATACAATTCGCGCCCGGTGACCAGGGCGGCAGCGAGGCTGGTCAACCCCAGAGCCAATACGACCCATGACCGTCGCACTGTCTCTCTCCTCTACGTTGGCCGCACGTGGGCACCGGGCACAGGCACAGTAGCCAGAATTTCGCGCATTACAGCCTCACCGGTGACATCCTTGAGGCGCGCTGAGGGACTGATGATGAGCCGGTGTGCCAGCGTCGGCGTTGCCAGGGCCTTGATGTCGTCGGGGATGACGTAGTCGCGCCCTAGCATCGCTGCGCGAGCCTGCCCGGTACGGTAGAGGGCCAGCGACCCCCGGGGACTGGACCCGAGATAGATGTCGGGGTGGCGGCGCGTTTGTGTGACGATCTCCACGATGTAGCGCTTGATCAGCGGATCCACATAGACGTCCTTCAGTTTCTCCTGGGCGGTCGTGAGTTCCTCGACATCCACGACCTGCCCGATTTGTGTCAGCGGGTGTACGTACTGCTGCGAATCGAGGATGGCGATTTCGTCGTCTGGGTCGGGATAGCCCAGCCGAATGCGCATCAGGAAGCGGTCCAGTTGGGCCTCGGGCAAGGGGAAGGTACCCTCGTACTCGATAGGGTTCTGGGTCGCCAGGACGAGGAAAGGACGCGGCAATGGATGGGTGACCCCATCCACGGTGACCTGCAACTCCTGCATCGCCTCCAGCAACGCCGCCTGGGTCTTGGGCGTGGCGCGGTTGATCTCGTCGGTGAGGACGATTTGGGCCATGATAGGACCGGGGCGGAATTCGAACTCGCGTGTCTTCTGGTTGAAGATCGAAACGCCTGTCACATCTGAAGGCAGCATGTCAGGCGTGAACTGGATGCGGCGGAAGGTGCAGCCAAGCGATTTGGCCAGGGCCCGGGCCAGCATCGTCTTACCTACGCCTGGCACGTCCTCGATGAGGACGTGTCCCTGCGAGAGCAAGCCAACGATGATGAGTTCGATAACTTCTCGCTTGCCGATGATGACATGTTCGATGTTCTCGATAAGCGGGTTGGTCACCGCCTGTATCTCTTCCATCGCAATCTCCTTGCCGGTAAGCGTGAAAGGGTGCACGGTGGTCGAAACCGCGTGCTACGTGCTGCGAAACTGACCAGCGTCGGTTATAAATGTCGGCGCAGGCCGACTTGGCTGCGCGTAGCCCTGGTCACCGGGCGGGGAATTTTCTGATAGCCTGATTATAACCGCCTTTGCGCTATGCGCCAAATGCGGGCGTATCATCTGGGGACAAGAATAAGCGGGAAAGGGGACTGCAGCGTTCGTTATTCGACCTTTTCTGATAGCCAAGCGTAAGCATAATCAAACGTCCATTTGCCCCTGGAGCCAATACCTCCATATGTGGGATTTTCGGGAGACAAAGCCCAATATGTGAGGGTATGTGGCAACCTCGACGGAACCACGCGGTCTGTCGCTTGTCCCAAATGTGTGACGGTCGCCAAATCCGCATTTTGAATTTATGCAAAGTATGCTATAATGAAGTGGGAAATGAAGGTACCCCAAAGGATGACCATGCAGACACAGATTGAGGAATTCCTCCGCTTTTTGGCGGTAGAGAAAGGCCACTCGAAACATACTATCGCGGCTTACCGCAACGACCTCGCTCAGTTCCTGAACTATATGGCAGGGGAGGCTGTTTCTTCCTGGCAAGATGTGGATCGGCCCCATATCCTGAACTACATCTTGTATCTGAAGGAACGTGAGTACGCCCCTTCGACAGTAGCCCGTAAAATTGCGGCGGTTAAGTCGTTTTTCCATTTCCTGGTTGCCGATGGAGTGCTCCAGGATGATCCCACCGTCGCGGTGGATTCGCCTCCGGTAGAAAAGCCCCTCCCGCATCCTCTAAGCCCAGAGGAAATGGCTCGCCTGCTGGCGGAGCCAGCCAAGTCCAGTACACCTAAAGCACTGCGGGATTGGGCCATGTTCGAGTTGATGTACGCAACCGGCATGCGAGCCAGTGAGGTCATCGGACTGGAAGTGGAGGCAGTAGATCTGGAGGCCGGAACGGTGCGCTGCCTGGGCAAAGGGAACAAAGAGCGTATCCTCCCGTTGTATGAGCGTGCGCAGGAGGCGCTCAAGGCTTATCTTGAGAACGCTCGCCCCAGGTTGCTACGAGGGCGAGACGAGACGGCGTTATTTGTCAATCACCGGGGGCGGCCTCTGACCCGACAAGGGCTCTGGTTGATCGTCAAGGAGTATGCCGCAGCCGCTGGTATCGAACGCCCGGTTACTCCACACACGTTTCGTCACTCCTTCGCCACCCACATGCTCGATGGTGGTGCGGGACTGCGTGAAGTCCAACAATTGCTAGGCCACTCCAATATTTCCAGCACGCAGGTATACACTAAGGTTTCCACCCGGCTCAAGCGAGAAGCGTATGACAGGGCTCACCCGCGTGCGTAGCCAGGCTTCGGAAGCGGTCCGGCAGTTAAAACTGCAGGCCGAGCACGGCGGTGAACCTGATGTAACCTGCGGTGGCTTATCCGGCCCGCGGAGGCAGGCCTTGCAAACTGTAGCCGTGACTTCAGCCGCCAGGCCATTGGTGTAAAAAAAGGGTTTCCAAACGCTCGATATCGCCACTGAGCCGATCTTATCAAGGGGGTACAATGAGTTACGTCACTAAACTACTGGCACGCGATGAACGCATCATACGAATTACCCGCGACCATTGGATCACGTTGCTGCCCACGATCCTGGTTGACGTTGCGGTCAGCATCGTCATCATCGGGCTTTCGGTACTGGGGATCATATTCTCCCCACCTTGGACGTGGTTCGGACTCCTCCTGTTGCTTGTGCCCATCGGGCACCTAGCACTCTGCGTCTGGGCATGGTGGAATAATCAGTATATCGTCACCAATCGGCGCATCATTCAGGTCACAGGAACGTTCAACACACGAGTATCCGACACCTTGTTGGAAAAAGTCAACGACATTGTGATGGAGCAGTCAGCGCTGGGCCGCTTGCTCAAGTTCGGCGACATCGAAATCATTACCGGCTCCGAAAGTGGCATTGATGTCTTCCACCGCATTGCCGATCCTATTGAATTCAAAAAGGCGCTGCTTGATCAGAAGGGAGCGCTCACGGGATTGGGCGTTTCTAAGGAGCGGGCGGAGCGCGTTCTGAGCAATGAAGCGCCCGGCGCTGGCGATATTACCGAACTGATCGCCGAACTGGATGAGTTGCGTCAGAAGGGTGTAATTACCGAGGCGGAGTTCGAGGAAAAGAAACAGCAATTGCTGGCCAAGATTTAAGACCGCAGGAGGAGACACTCATGCCTGAGTTTTTCTCACGGTCACACTTCGAGGCTGCTGTTGCGACGATTCGAGAGGAGACCCAACTTCAACCAAGGATCGGTCTTATTCTTGGCTCTGGCCTCAATCCGCTGGCCGACGCTGTCGAGGATGACGTTGCGATCCCTTACAGCGCAATCCCGCATTTCCCTATCGTGACTGTGGAAGGGCACGTCGGCCGGCTAATCGTCGGATGGCTGGAAGGGCAGGCCGTGGTGGTGATGCAGGGACGAGCGCACTACTACGAGGGCTATTCGATGGCCGAGGTCACCTTCCCTGTGCGGGTGATGCAGGTTCTGGGGATCGAGATCCTAATCGTCACCAACGCAGCCGGCGGCCTCAACCCGGAGTTCCACGCGGGAGACGTGATGCTCATCACCGACCATATCAACCTGATAGGGATGGGCGGGCTGAATCCACTGCGTGGGCCCAACCTCGCTGAGTTCGGACCGCGCTTCCCCGATATGTCGGAAGCGTATGATGCTCAATTGCGGACGCTTGCCAAACAGATAGCGGTCGGAGCGAATGTGCCCCTGCGAGAAGGAGTATACGTCTGCCTGGCCGGGCCCAGTTTTGAGACGCCAGCCGATTTGCGGTTCCTGCGCTTGATCGGGGCGGATGCTGTGGGTATGTCCACCGTTCCCGAAGTCATCGTTGCCCGACACGGCGGCACGCGGGTGCTGGGCCTTTCTGGCATCAGCAACGTTCCGCCGGTCGAAGCCATACCATCAGTGGAGACGACGCACGAGGAAGTGCTGGAAGCCGGTCGGATGCTGATACCACGGCTGGGAACCATCATTCGCGGGGTGTTGAAGGCACTATGACAATTCTTCTCCAATGGCTGGTCGAGCACGCATGGATCTTCTACGCTGCGTGCGCCATCGGCGTCATCGTCTATGTGGTACGTGCGTTTGCCGCTCAGCGGGAACGGAACCTGGCTATGTTCACGCTTGAACGGGATACGGCCACCGCGAGGGTCATACAAGCCTGGGCGATGGTTCTGATCTTCGTCGCCATCGGGACAGCCCTCTTCGTCAGTGCCACTTTTATTCTACCCAGCCTGCCCATCTATGGCCAGGGAACCCCGCTTCCAACGTCCACGCCGGCGGCTGGTGTGGAACCTCCCACTCCCAGCGTCACACCCACTCCTAGTCCCACGCCCAAACCTCTGATGCCCACTTTCACCCCGCTGACCACGACCGTCCCGGTTCCCCCACCTCCCCAGCCGGAGCCGACCGAGACCCCCACTCCAGAACCGACCGAGACGCCGGGAGGGGCCGTCTCGGGCGAGCTATACGTCCGCTTCGGCGACTTTGCGGCACTGGTCGGCTATAGCCTCCCGGCCGCCGAGGTCACCACAGCACAACCCCTGCCGCTCACTCTCTACTGGCGGGCGTTGGAGGGGACCAGCCCGGCGAACTACCTGGTATTCACCCATCTTTATGCGGAGGATGGCCGTCTTATTGCGCAGCACGACGGTGCTCCGGTGGACGGCACTCGCCCCACAACCGGCTGGACCCCCGGTGAGACTATCGTGGACCTCCACCCGATGGCTTTCTACGATACTGCCTACAACGGGCCGGCGACGATCTGGGTCGGCTTGTACGATCCGGGCACTGGGCGCGTCTTGACCGAGACAGGTAGCGATCACGCCGTCCTGCCCGTAGTGCTCAGCATCACCTCTCCATAGTTGACCAAGCGGTGGAGGAATAGAGCGGATGTCTCGCTTCAGTGGGGGAATTTCCGGCTGAAGCCGGACGTCCCATGGATTAGCCACATCCAAGAAAAAAAGCACGCTTGAAAGCGTGCTTTTTTTATCTCCGATTGATCCTACCACCACGGCAGAAAGAAAGTCTGCGTCGTGGCCGTCAGATTGCCGTACGTCACCGTCACATCAATCACCACTTTCCGACCTGGTGAGGACATAGCGATGTCAAAACTACGCCGCGTGAAGCCGCTGGCGTTGGTAGGCTCGAACTCATAGCGTTGATCGCCCGATTGATAATGGACTGTCATCCTGACGGCTGCCCCTTGAACGGGCTGATGCTGCTGGTCAGTTACATACACAAAGACCGTCTGGATCCCCTGCCGTCCAGTGATGACATACCGCACCGAAGCGCTGACGTACAATGCTGTGGCTGTGGACTCCTGCGCCACCGCGTAAGGAGCGCCTGATCTGGGAGGCGGGAGTGGCTTGTCATAATCCCCGGGAAGGCCAAAGCGCTCGATGTAGATTTCTCCCAGATTGGTCAGACGCATCTGTGGACCTGAGATGACCTCAGGATGCCACTCCATCCGTGCCCGTTGGAAGTACTGTACGATGTACCCATTTTCATACATGAATTCGGAGCGGGGGTAGCCGAAGATGTCCAGACCTCCCTTCTCACGGAAGTAGTTGAGGAAGGCATAGGATACGACATGGTTGGTTTCAGGGAAGTAGTGGTGAAGGCTGCTGTTGAAGGCAGGGATCTGTTCTGGACGGGCTGGAGGGAAGCGATAACCCAGTTCGTCAACCAGGAGCCCTAATTGTACTTTGTAGGGTTCCGGGTTATGAGGGTGCCACTCCATTCGGGCACGCTGGAAGTACTGGACTAATAACCCGTGTATGGGGTCGTCAAAGGCTTCTGTGAGAGGATAGCCGAATATCTCAAGCCCTCCCCGTGTCTCATAGAACTTGAGGAATTCATCACAGACGTAATGGCCCGTCTCGACAAAATAACGGCAGTTCCCGGTTGGGGCTTGTGGATAGGTGGCAGATACGCTGCTAAGAAGCACAGCAGCCATTATAACCGGTATTAGGAGAGATCGTGCGCTCCTCATTGCCACATGCCCACCAGATATTGATACGAGCCTGGCTAAAATTCGTGGGGAGAAAAGACCGGAGGCCCCGCTTCAGCGGGGATTTTCCGGCTGAAGCCGGACGTCCCACTGATTTTAGCCACATCCTATTGATACCCGCACTAACAATATTAACCGGATCTGGGATTTCCCGTGGCCAGGATTCGGATGCCCCAACTCGTTAGGGTTGCCTGCCGGCAAACCCGAACAAGTTCGGGCCTCCGGTGCGCCCACCACGGCAATTCCCAGAGAGCCTATTAACTCTGTCTTTTTATTCTACACCACATTTACCAGATAAGCAATAGGCTAATGGTACCATGGTACCATAGTACTGTTGAGCAAAGTGATTCCCTTTCAATCTTTGGCTCGCAATTGTGGGAAGAGGATGACTTCACGAATAGTCGGCCTATCTGTAAGAAGCATCACCAGCCGATCTACGCCTAATCCGAAGCCACCGTTGGGCGGCATGCCGTATTTCATCGCCCGCAGGTAGTCCTCGTCCATCGGGTGAGCCTCTTCATCGTCGGGCGCGTAGAGTCGCTTCATCTCCAGAAATCTCTGCTCTTGGTCAAGGGGGTCATTCAGTTCAGTGAAGGCGTTGCCCATCTCCAGCCCCCCGATGAAGTACTCGAAACGCTCGACGTGCGTCGGGTCGTCGGGCTTGGTTTTGGCCAAGGGGGAGATGTCGCGGGGGTAATCCATCACGAAGGTCGGCTGAATCAATGTCGGCTCTACCGTTCCCAGGAGCCCCTTATCAATCAGATAGCCCCAGGTCGCACCTGGTTTAACCGGGAGTCCTTTAACCTGCATCGCAGCAGCCAGTTCCTCGGCGGTGGGGTACTGCAAGTAATCAATGCCCGTCACTTCGAGGGCAACGTCGCGCAGCGTGACCCGCCGCCAGGGAGGACGGAGGTCAATCTCGTGGCCCTGGTAGTGGATCACCGGGCTGCCCAGCACCTCCTCGGCGACGTAAGCGATCATCTGCTCACAGAATGCCATCACGTCGTGGTAGTCCCAGTAAGCAGCGTAGAACTCCAGTTGGGTGAACTCTGGATTGTGCTTGTGTGAGACGCCCTCGTTGCGAAAGTCGTGCCCGATTTCGTAAACCCGGTCGTACATTCCCACCAGCAGCCGCTTGAGGTAGAGTTCGTCCGAGATGCGTAGGTACAATTCGCGGTGTAGCTGGTGGTGATAAGTGACGAAGGGGCGGGCCGCTGCGCCCCCATAGATTGGCTGAAGGATCGGGGTTTCGACCTCCAGAAAGCCGTGTTCGTCGAGAAAGCGACGTAGAGCCTTGATTGCGCTGGCACGCACGCGAAAGACCTGGCGTACATCGGGATTGCAGGCCAGGTCGGCGTACCGCTGGCGATACCGCTCTTCGATGTCAGAGAAGACGGTGTAGCGCACTCTTTTGCCATCCATCTCCTTCTCTTTGATCACTGGTAGCGGGCTGATCGCCTTAGCCAGCATGCGCACCTGTTCCACGCGGACACTGATCTCGCCAGTACGGGTGCGCATCAACGAACCCTCTGCGCCAACGAAGTCGCCCAGGTCGAAATCGCGCTTGAATATCTCGTAGGCTTCCTCTCCTACGTCGTTGATGCGCAGGAAGAGTTGAATGGAACCGCTCCCGTCTTCGATGTGTGCGAAGGTGACTTTTCCCATCACGCGCATACTGCGCAGACGTCCCGTCACGGCGACCCGAGGGCCTTCCTCGCCTGCAGCCTCAGCCGTCTCAAAAGCAGCGATTGCCTCGGCTATGGTGTGGGTGCGCTTGACGCGGTGGGGATAAGGTTCGATCCCCCGGGCTCGCAGTCGCTGCAGTTTCTCCAAACGCTGTCGCTCCAGTTCCGTAAGTTCCATAGTGCCTCCTGCATCCGCTATGTATCCATTACAAAAACGCCCACGCTGACCACCTCGCGGGGTTCTGCGTGGGCGCTTCATACCTCACGATTCGTAGGTCTACTGAATCCCCACGATTTTGAACACCAACACGCCGTCGGGGGCGTTGACCACAGCCCTTTCCCCCACTTTGCGTCCCATCAGTGCCCGACCCAGGGGGGATTCGTTGGAAATTAGACCTTTGGAGGGATCGGCCTCGGCCGATCCTACGATGTGGTAGGTCTCCGGTGGCCCGTCCCCTTCTTCCACAACAGTGACACGACTGCCCAATCCTGCGGCTTCACGGGGCCCCTCTCCTTCCTCGATGATGACTGCGTTGCGCAGCATCCTCTCCAGCATCAGGATGCGTCCTTCCACGAAGGCTTGTTCGTTGCGTGCATCCTCTAACTCGGCGTTCTCCAGGAGGTCTCCCTCTGCTAGTGCCTGGTGGAGGCGCCTGGCGACCTCCTGACGCCGGACCGTGCGCAGGTAGTTCAGTTCTTGCTCCAGTTTTCGGTACCCTTCGCGGGTTAAGAACGTCGGCTGCTCATCCATTATGTTCCTTGCAAATATCCCACAGCATAGCAGGGTTCACTGCGGATTCAGAGGCCCTTTCGTAATCCCCTGCCCGGCGATTGAAGTCGCCGGCTACGCGCAGCCAAGTCGGCCTGCGCCGACTTCATAACCGACGCAGGTCGGTTGCGCAGCACGCGGTTTCAACCACCGTGCC
>QMOC01000041.1 GCA_003648085.1 Chloroflexota bacterium | reverse complement strand
CGCGAAAAGGGCGAACGCGAAAAAGGCGGACGCGAGAAGGGCGAACGCGAAAAAGGCGGACGCGAGAAGGGCGAACGCGAAAGGGGCGGGCGCGAAAAAGGCGGACGCGAAAAGAGCGAACGCGAAAGGAGCGAGCGCGAAAAAGGCAAAAGAGAGGCCCACCGCTTGCTGAAGAGAGACGTTTTCGCGCTTTTCGCCTTGCTTCGTAGCCTTCGTGATCCAAACCCTCATTGAAGTATCGGAGGAAGTAACTTGTATAACGGCTGCATCGAAACCAATTATATCTCTCGTGCACATCACGTCAAGCGGAAATTGCCTTTCCCCCCCTCACTGTGGTATAATCTCATCACATACTTACTTCGTTTCGGGGGTGACGTCAATGGCCCAACAAGAAGTAGCCGAGCACATCGCGCAACTGCGACGCGAGATCAACTACCACAACTACCGCTATTACGTGCTGAACGATCCCATCATCAGCGATGCCGAGTACGACGCGCTGATGGATGAACTACGGGCGCTGGAGGAAGCGCACCCTGAACTGATCACCCCCGACTCGCCGACCCAACGAGTAGGGGCGCAGCCCGCCGAGGGGTTCGTCAAGGTGAGACACCCGGCCCCTATCCTCAGCCTGGACAAGGCCACCAGCGGTGAGGAGATCCACGCCTGGTGGGAACGGGTGAGCAAGTTCATCCCGCCCGACGCGCCCCCGCCCGCCTGGGTGGTCGAGCCTAAACTGGACGGGCTGACGGTCGTGCTGCATTACGAGGACGGCCTCTTCGTACTGGGGGCGACGCGAGGAGACGGATACGTCGGCGAGGACGTGACGGCCAACCTGCGCACGGTGCGATCCCTTCCGCTGCGTATACCCGTCACACCCAACGGACCTCAACCGCCCCATCGCTTGGTTGTGCGCGGCGAGGCGATCATGCGGATCGAGGACTTCGAGGAGTTGAACCGCCGGCAGGCCGAGGCAGGGGAGAAACTCTTCGCCAACCCGCGCAACGCAGCAGCCGGCTCCCTGCGCCAACTCGATCCCCGCATCACCGCCTCTCGCCCCATCACCCTGCTCTGCTATGGCATCGTCGAGGCCGATGGCCCCGTGCCGCCCACCCAATGGAAGACACTGACCTACCTGCGCGAGTTGGGCTTCCCCGTCTCGGAGTACATCGCCCGCTTCGAGACGCTGGATGAGGTGATCGCTTACTGCGTGGGCTGGATCGAAAAGCGCGACACGGTACCCTACGAGGTGGACGGTCTGGTGATCAAGGTAGACGACCTGGCGACGCAGAGGGCAATGGGGATGGTGGGACGGGCACCCCGGGGCGCGGTCGCCTTCAAGTTCCCCGCCCGCGAGGCGACGACCAAAGTGCTGGACATCGGCGTCAACGTGGGGCGCACCGGCGTGCTCACCCCTTTCGCCTATCTGGAGCCGGTGCGCTTGGGCGGCGTCACCATCCGCAAGGCCACACTGCACAACTTCGAGGACCTGCAACGCAAGGACATCCGCATCGGCGATACCGTCGTCGTCCGGCGGGCCGGGGACGTGATCCCTTACATCGTCGGGCCGGTGGTCGCGGCGCGCACTGGGGAGGAGAAGGTCTACCGGATACCGAAGGTCTGTCCCTCCTGCGGCGAGCCGGTGGTCTCACCGGAGGGCGAAGTGGCGGTCTACTGTGTGAACGTCGCCTGCCCAGAGCAGCGCGTGCGGCGCGTAAACTACTTCGCCGCCGTGATGGACATCGAGGGGCTAGGCGAGCGGACGGCGCAACTCCTGGTAGAGCGCGGTCTGGCACAGGACCCTGCCGACCTGTATTATCTCAAGCGAGAGGACCTGCTGAAGTTGGAGGGCTTCGCCGAGAAGAGCGCGGATAATCTGCTGGCGGCCATTGAGGCCAGCAAGGAGCGACCGCTGGCCCAGGTTATCGCCGCGCTGGGCATACGGGGTGTGGGCGGCACTGTGGCGCAGTTACTGGCGCGGCATTATCGCTCGTTGGACGAACTGGCGGCGGCTGGCCGCGAGGAACTGGAGGCCATCGAGGGGTTGGGACCGCACACGGCCGGGGCCATCGTGGAGTGGTTCGCCAACCCACGCAATCGGGAATTCATCGAGAAACTGCGCCGGGCCGGGGTGAAACTGGAGCAGGAAGCCCCCGCCGCCCCGATCGAGGGACCGCTGGTTGGCCTGACCTTCGTCATCACCGGGACGCTGCCGACGATGAGTCGCGAGGAGGCGACCCGCCTCATTGAGCAGCACGGCGGTCGGGTGACCGGCAGCGTCAGCCACAGGACGGACTACCTGGTGGTGGGGGAAGCGCCCGGCGGCACCAAGTACCGCAGAGCGCAGCAACTGGGCGTACCGATGATTGACGAGGCACAGTTGTTGAGGATGATTGGTTAACAGCAAACCGGACCCCGGCGATTTTGCTCGTAGTAACGACTTCAGTCGTTCAAAGCCAGATCAGAGCGACTGAAGTCGCTACTACAGTCAAGTCCTGAGTATCGGCAAAAGATTTCTACGGAGGTATGGCAATTATGAATCCAATTCAACAGCGCATTGAGGCAATGAACGAGCGCGTGGCCCAAGTTAAAGAGGCCGGGTGGTATTTCTACCTTCAACCCCTGGAGGAACTGGACGGAGCCTGGGTCACAACCGGCGGGCGGCGCATGCTCCTGTTCGCCGGCTACAGTTACCTGGGCCTGCTGGGACATCCGAAGATCACGGCGGCGGCGCAAGAGGCGCTGGCCCGCTATGGGACGGGCACCCAGGGCGTGCGCATCCTGGCCGGCACGTTGCCGCTGCACGACGAACTGGAGGAGACCATCGCTCGCTTCAAGAAGACCGAGGCGGCCATCGTTTACTCCAGCGGCTACGTCACCAACCTGGCGACCGTGTCCGCGCTCGTGGGCCGCAACGACGTCGTCATCTGCGACAAGTACAACCACGCCAGCATCGTGGATGGCTGCCTGCTCAGCCAGGCCAAGTTCGTGCGCTTCCGCCACAACGACATGGCCGGCCTGGAGCGGCGACTGCAACAGGCTGACCCCAACGCCGGCAAACTGGTCGTCGTGGACGCCGTCTTCAGCATGGACGGCGACGTCATCAATCTACCAGAGGTAAGCCGGCTGTGCCGCGAGTACGACGCGTTGTTGATGGTGGACGAGGCCCACAGCGTGGGCGTGCTGGGCGAGACGGGCCACGGCATCGAGGAGCACTTTGGGCTCAATAATGCCATTGACCTGTACATGGGCACGCTCTCCAAGCCCATCCCCAGCGTGGGCGGGTACGTGGCGGGAAAGCAGGAGATAATCACGTATCTGAAGCACGTAGCGCGGGCGTTCGTCTTCTCGGCCTCGCTGCCCCCGGCTCAGACCGCCGCCGCCAAGGCATCGTTCGAGGTGATCGAGGAGGAGACATGGCGCGTGAAGATGCTCCAGCGCAACGTCGAACTTTTCCTGGGCGGGCTCAAGGCGCGGGGCTTCAACACCCTCAACAGCGAGACCCCCATCGTGCCCATCATCTGCGGCGAGGACGAGCGAGCCTTTCAGATGGCGAAGGCGTGCCAGGAGGGGGGTCTCTTCGTGCTGCCGGTGGTCTCTCCCGCCGTGCCGGTCGGGCTGGCGCGGCTGCGGGCCAACGTGACAGTGGATCACTCGGAGGAGGATATCGCCTACGCGCTGGACGTCTTCGAACGGGCAGGGAAGGCGGTGGGGGTGATCTGAATGACAAATGAGCAAATGAACAAATGACAAATGGCGGTGTGAGCGGGACAGTTGTGCTCAAGCGCAATCGCGCCAGGCCGGTGCTCCAGCGCCATCCCTGGATCTTCTCCGGCGCGATCGAGCGCATCGAAGGGGAGGTATCTGAAGGCAACGTGGTCGAGGTACGCGATGCGGGCCGCAACTGGCTGGCGCGGGGCTACCTCAACCGGCGCTCCCAAATCGCGGTGCGGCTGCTGACCTGGCAGCAGGATGAGCCGGTGGACCGGGCTTTCTGGCGGCGGCGGCTGGCACGAGCGGTCGCCGCCCGCCAGACCCTCGCCGACGACCCGACCACCACCGCCTATCGGCTGGTGCACGCCGAATCGGATTACCTGCCGGGGCTGGTAGTGGATCGCTACAGCGAGTGGTTGGTGGTGCAGTTCCTCACACTGGGCGTGGAACGGTGGCGGGACGAAATCGTGGCCACGCTGGTGGACCTGCTCGCACCCCGAGGCATCTATGAACGCTCCGATGTAGAGGCACGGACGAAAGAGGGCCTAGAACAGCGCACCGGTTCGCTGTGGGGGGAGGAACCGCCGGAGTTAATAGAGGTGCTGGAGAATGGTCATCGCTTCCTGGTGGACATTCGGCGGGGCCACAAGACCGGCTTCTACCTGGATCAGCGAGAGAACCGGGGGCGGTTGCCGGCCTTCTGCAACGAAGCAGAAGTACTCGATGTCTTCGCCTACAGCGGAGCCTTCGGCGTTCACGCGGCAGCCGGTGGGGCGGCACAGGTCACGCTGGTCGAGAGTTCGGCCCCGGCACTGGACCTGGCGCAGCGCAACTTTGCACTCAACGGCTTCGAGCATCGCAGCGTTGAGTACGTGGAGGGCGATGTCTTCAGCGTCCTGCGTGGCTACCGTGCCCAGGGCCGTAAATTCGATGTGGTCGTGCTCGACCCACCCAAGTTCGCCCGCAGCGAGCGGGAGGTAAAGCGAGCAGCGCGGGCCTACAAAGATGTCAATCTACTCGCCTTCCAGTTGCTCCGACCGGGTGGTGTGCTGTTCACCTGCTCCTGCTCGGGGGCGGTCTCCGCCGACTTGTTTCAAAAGATCGTCTTCGGCGCAGCGGTGGATGCAGAGCGGGATGCACAGATTGTGGGCCACCTGGCGCAGGGGAGCGATCATCCCGTGGCGCTCACCTTCCCGGAGGGGGCGTACCTGAAGGGGTTGATCTGCCGGGTGTGGTAGAGTCAGGATGCAGGAGGCAGGGATATGGACTTTGGCTGGACCGAGGAACAACGGTTGTGGCGACGAGCAGTGCGCGACTTCGCGCAGAAGGAGATTCACACCTATGAGCATCTACGAATACGTGGGCAATCCTCACGTGCATACTCCCTACTCGGACGGGGAGGCCCTCCACGCTGAGGTCGCACAGGCGGCGGCCAAGGCCGGGCTCGACTTCGTCATCGTCACCGACCACAACGTGTGGGTAGACGGAGTCGAGGGTTATTATGACAAGGTGCTGCTCCTGGTGGGCGAGGAGATCCACGACGTGCGCCGCCGACCTCAAGCCAACCACCTCCTGGTCTACAACGCTGAGGCTGAGTTGGCTCCCCTGGCCTCGGACCCACAGGGCCTGATTGACGAAGTGAACCGGAGAGGCGGTTTCTGCTACCTGGCCCACCCTTTCGAATACCGCAGCCCTATCAGCCCTGACCTGGTCGCCATCTCGTGGGCCGATTGGGACGTCACAGGATACACAGGGCTCGAAATCTGGAACTACATGTCCGAGTTCAAGGGACTTATGCACAACAAACTGGCGGCGGTCTACTACGCCTACTTTCCGGCCCGGGGCATCCGTGGGCCATTCAGAGCCACACTGCGCCAGTGGGACGAACTGCTCTCCCAGGGAAAGCGCATCGCTGCCATCGGCGGTTCCGATGCCCACGGCACCACCTATTCGCTGGGGCCCCTTCGTCGCGTGGTGTTCCCCTACGAGTATCTCTTCCGCTGCGTCAATACCCACATCCTCACCGACCGTCCACTCAATGGCCTCCTGGAACACGATAAACCGCTGGTCTACAGCGCGTTGCGGGCCGGCCACACCTGGGTGGGCTACGACCTGCCAGTCCCCACAACTGGCTTCCGCTTCCACGCCCGCAGCGGTGCCAACTACGCGCTGATGGGCGATGAACTGGTACGCACGGGGGCGGTCATTTTTGAGGTCCAGACGCCCCACAGCGCCGACATCCGTCTGCTGCTCAACGGGAGGGTGGTGGCCCGGGTCAGAGGGCGACATCTTAAATACACCACCGCCGAACCAGGCGTATATCGTGTCGAAGGCTACCGCAATTACCACCTGGGGCATCGGGGCTGGATCTTCAGCAGTCCGATATACGTCATATAGGCACTGCGATGGCTTCTGAGGCGAGAGAGGAAGACGGTCTCCTCAGTCTGGCAGCACGGGTGGAGAGCCTGCTCTTCGTGGCCGATGCCCCCGTCTCCATCGGGCGCTTGGCGGAGGCGCTGGAGGTCACGCCCGGACAGATCAAGCAAGCATTGGCGGACTTGGAGGTTGCCTATGCTAACCGTGGCCTACGCCTGCAGCGGGCCAGCAATCGCGTGCAACTCGTCACCGCGCCGGAAGCCGCGCCTTATGTCGAGCGCTTCCTGGGCCTGGAGAGGCGCACACACCTTTCGCAGGCCGCGCTGGAGACGCTGGCCATCATCGCCTACCGCCAGCCGGTCACCCGACCTGAGATTGAGGCCATCCGGGGTGTCAATTCCGATAGTGTCCTGCGCACGCTGCTGAGCGCAGGGCTGATCGAGGAAGTGGGACGGGCACCGACGGTGGGCCGCCCCATCCTCTACGGCACCACCTTCGAGTTCTTGCAACACTTCGGGCTGCGCAGCCTGGACGAACTGCCGCCGCTGGAGGAATCGCCTGATGCAGCGGGGTGAAACACACCCGACGTGCTATGCCCGTTCTCCCAGGCGCCCCCGGCGCGATTCGAACGCGCAACCTGCGGATTCGAAGTCCGACGCTCTATCCGTTGAGCTACGGGGGCGGTTGGTGTATAATGAAAGCCGGATCAAGTCCGGCTTTCTGGGGTGAGTGATGGGATTCGAACCCACAATCTCCTGGGCCACAACCAGGTGCCTTAACCATTAGGCCACACCCACCGCGCGCTTTTATTTTACCACAAAGCCCGCGAAGGGGCAAACGGCTCTACTGGGCGCTCCGGCTTCAGCCGGGGAACCCCGCCGAAGCGAGCGTCCGACCTCTCTCCCACTCGCTCCAGCCGGACCTCCTCTAACATCGTCGCTGCTTATCCGCCACGATCAGCATCACCTCACTACGCCCCACCCGCTCCCACACGGTGCGCTGAACGAACTCCGCCTCTATCAGCATCGCCTCACCGCCGCCAGAAAGTGACTCTCCCTGCCCCGTCACCCGATAGAGCCACCTGAGGAGGCGAGAGAGCGGGTCGTGCTCACTCAGGCGGGCCCAGGCCGCAATGACCAGCCGACCATCTGATCGCAGCACACGTGCAGTCTCCCGCAATGTACGGGGGTCCAGGATGAATTCGGCGGGGAAGGTGGCGACGGCGCTGTCGAAGCATCCGTCGCGGAAGGGAATCGCTTGCGCACGGGCCCGCACCAGCGGGACGGCCAGCCCGGCCCTCCTCAACCGCCGCCGCGCCAGGTGTCCCATGTATGGCGAGAGGTCAAGCCCCACCGGGGCCAGACCGTGTTCCGCCATCGCTATCAGCAGGTGACCGGGGCCGTGAGCCAGTTCCAGCACCCGCCCGCCCCGCAGGTATGGAATCGCCGTACGCTCCCACGCCTGCCACTGTCCCAACGAGACCACCCACGATACCAGGTCATAGGCCCAGGCGAACTCGTTATACAGCAGACGGAAGAAGAGCCGCAGAAAGGCCCGCAGTAGACGTCGCATCGCTCCCCCCAAGCGAACACCCCCGCCGCGCTGCCACGGCAAGGGTGTCTATCCACGCAGTCCACGCTAGGGCCAATCTTGTCAACTACAGTGTAGGCGGCGTAACGGGAGCACCAACCTCAGGCGCTGGCCGTGTTTCCTCCTCCTCCGGCTTGACCCAGGCTGCCAGGTCCACCGTCAATCTCTCGAAGAAACTGTCAGGGGGCAGATTCCCCGTCCCGTACTCCGCCTCCACGACGCGCGCCCGCAAACGCAGCATCTTTGTCTCCAGGATCACATCCTTCCCCACCTCGGCCAGCACCGGCTCTCCCTTGGGGGCCAATTTGGCACGCAACGCCTCGTCGTGGAAAGCATAGTCCGACATCAGCACCTTGGTCACAGTGCGGATGTCGTTCTTGTCAAACAGCCAAATCTCAAAAGCGGTGACTTTGTTGGGTGCGCCCACGCCGATGGTCTCCGAGATGCCCACGCCGCACTCGCCCATGAACTCGCCGCTGTCCAGTTCGATGCTAAACGAGGGATCGTAGTGATCATCCCCCAGTTTATAAGTCGTGACGAACTGAGCCAGGGGCGGGCCTTCAGCACCCCAGGAAACCCGTTCGAGGGGAGGGACTTCGGCTATCCCCCTGCCCCGCTCCACCGGCCCCCGCGCGGCACGTTGACTGCTCCATCGGCTGAAGAGGAGCAACGCTCCCCCCACAAGCGCCAGCACCAACAAGCCAACACCGCAAACTGCCGCTATCGGGCGCAGCCTTGCCCAAAAACTCACCGTCGGCGCGACCGGTGTGGCTTCGGGTTGAGGCTCCAGGGCCTGCTTCAAGGCTCGCAGGCGCACCGCCTCCTGCCCGCCGCGATCCTGCGCCAGCCGCTCCAGCGTCTCGGCCAGTTGGCCTTCCTTCCAGTACTCCACACCCAATTTGCTGCGCGCCCATTCCAGGTCACCGGTGGTTGCGTAGTGCTCGGCAACCCAGAGGATGTAATCACTCTGGAAATCGGAGCGCAGGTTGCTGGGCGTGGAATTAGTCCACTGGACCGGCCACCACCACCAGCCGATAGCCAATCCCAGGAGCAGCCCCAGCACGACCCCGCCGATCAGCGCCACCGAGGTCCTGCGCTGCTGAACGAATTGCAGGATGTTGTCCATCTTTGCCCCCTTGTCTATGCCTATCTCCTTATGCAGGCATCCTCACTATGCTCATTGTACTACAGGTGCCACCAGCACACTAATACTTTACCATAAAGCGGCGACTAGGGCAAATCGGAGGTTCCAGCCCGCGGGTGTGCTCGCATGTAAACCTCCCGCGCCCGACTTTGACTGACGTGAGTGTAGATTTGGGTTGTGGCGAGATTGGCGTGGCCCAACAATTCCTGCACTATACGCAGGTCGGCACCTCCATCCAGAAGATGCGTGGCGAAGGAGTGGCGCAGAATGTGGGGAGAGACAGGCGTGCGGATGCCTGCTTGCTTGCCCGCCCTACTCAATATCAGCGCCACCCCGCGCGTCGTCAGGCGACCACCTCGGTGGTTGAGCCACAGCGCGTTGGTTGGCCGCTGCCCCAGCAACGCCGGACGCCCCACCTTCAAATACGCCCGCAATGCCTGCACCGCCGGTCGCCCCAACAGCCCGATGCGCTCCTTGCCCCCCTTCCCCACCACGTGCACCAGGGCCTGATGCAGATCCACATCCGCCACGTTCAACCCCACCAACTCACTGACCCGCAGGCCCGCTGCGTACAGCACCTCGATGATGGCGCGGTCGCGCAGGCCCCGTGGGGTGGACGTATCGGGCACCGCCAGCAGCGCCTCCACCTCGGCGACTGTCAGGTAGTGCGGCAGCCGTTTGGGGACACGGGGGGCGCTGACCGTGCGAAAGGTGTTGCGCTCCAGCACTCCCTCCCGCACCAGGAAGTCGCCGAAAGAGCGCAGTTCCGCCACGCGGCGGGCGATGCTGGCTTTGACGTAGCCGACGGCGTCCAGTTCCGCCAGGTAACCCCGCAGCAGCGAACGGTCCACCTGCTCCAGCGAACCCACCCCCTTGGTCCGACAGTAGTCCAGAAACTGGCCGATGTCGTTGCTATAGTTCTTGATCGTATAAGGCGAGGCGTTCCTGGTTACCCGCAGGTGGGTCAGAAATTGCTCTAGCAACTCGTTCATATCCATATCGGCGAGGGGATGGTTCAATTACAGGCGAAAATAGGGTGACACTTTGATGTCTGCTGCACACCGCCGCCCGGCGATGAAGTCGCCGGGCTACAGAGCAGCGGGGGATCAATCCCCCTTACTTGCCGCAAAGACCGTTTTCCTGCTGTG
>QMOC01000040.1 GCA_003648085.1 Chloroflexota bacterium | reverse complement strand
CACCCGGATGGACGCATCGCTCTTGAACACCAGCAGCACCAGGCGGGCCAGCCCTGCCTCGACGGGAATCTCCTCGGTCAACGTCCCCTCGACCTCCACCTCGACGACAGGGGGGTGGGCCTCGACGCCCAGCAGGTGGGCGACGATGCTGTGGTAGATATGCGGCAGGTCCCGGGCCGTCCGGGCCTCGTAGTATTCCCCCGGCGGGGTTCGTGCGGCGATCTCCTGCCACAAGTTGCGGTAGAAGGTCTGGATCTCGGGGTCGGCGTCGGTGGCTTCGCTGGCAAGGGCGATGGTGAAGATGGGACATCCCCGTTCCCGGAAGCGCTCGACCAGGTCGCGGAGGTCGGCGACGTAGGCCGCTTTCTTCTCGGGCGTGGAGACCGACGCCAGTTCCGGCTTGCCATCGGTGAGGAGGACCACGGCCGGACGGTGGTCTGGGTCGTGACGGGAGGAATGGAACAGCTCTTCGTAGGCCATCTCCAGTGCCCGCAGCGGGTCGGTCCAGTCCATCGGCGTGGGGTGAGCAATGGCCTCCCGGATGGCCGTTCGTTGCGCGGCGTTGGAGATGGAGGTGAGCGGCACCACGAGTCGGCTCTCCCCGCCGAAGTAGATGACGCCCAACCGGTGGTCGGCCCGGTCGGCGTCCAACCCCAGGTAGGAGATGAATAGCCCGGCGGCCTCCAGGCGTAGGAGGTGCGGGTCGGAGCCAACGCCTCCTTTCTCCCACATCGAATTGGAGTGGTCAATGAGGAGGAGGACGTCGAGGGGCATGGGCTCCGTCTCCTGTGCACTGGCACGTCCTGCCAGGAAGGTCGCCACCGCACACAGCGCCACGCAAAGGAACAGCACGATCAGGAGAACCAACAAGCAGGTACGTTGCCAGCGCCGAAAGCGCTCGGCCACTCTTGTGAGGGTTGCGAATAGCCCTGACAACGAGGCGCTTCTCGAACCTTCGCAAAAGTTTCTCCGGATCTCCATCATCCACCTCCTCTCGCTGCGATTATACGGGATCGGAGGGGCAAAATCTACGGGCGCGGACATAGTGGGGGGCCGAATTTAAGGGAGGAAACCACGCGGCGTGGGGCAGTCGTTGGGGAAAAGACAGGGCGTAAGACCCGGCTTAGGTACAGGTGCAGGAGACGGGCCCACGGAGTTGGCCCGTGGGCCCGTGCTCCATCTGGCTGTGAATCGCCGGCTACGAGAGCAGCGCCAGCAGGACGGCGATACCAGCGATGAGCAGCGGAAACAGGATGCAGCCAGCATCTAGCCGGTCACCGGGACTCTCGCTTGAGTATGCGGCGGGGGGTGGCGTGTACCCCGGAGACGGATAGTGGCTGGCGCGGGTAAGCACCAGCAGCACGACGACCACCGCCATTGCCAGGCCGAAGCCCAGCACCACCAGGAACAGTGGGTCTTGCAGGACAGTCGTGTTCATCGTTCTCACCTCCCCATCAGGATAACCTACGCCCGTATTATCGCAGGTTATAGGGGCTGTGTCTATGGGGAATGGGCCGATTTGGGGAATGAAGGTGAGAACGCTAAATAGCCGAGCGTGGAAGTAAGCCCAGGCCTCGGCCGTGATGTAAGTCGGTGGTGGATGACCTGCAATGAAAGTGGGGCAGAGTTTTCAGTCTGCCACCCGGACAGGCTAGAAAGCCTGCCCCACGCACCGTTTTGCATCGAGAATCAGGCTACGCACTGCGTGGGCCGGGAAGCCTGCATCACTATCCTATTCCGCCTCCCCCGTGCCCTCTTCTACTCTGCGCTGCAGCGCCCAGAAGCGGGCCTGGGTGCGGTCGGAAAGATGCAGTTTCTGCAGGATATTGCTGACGTGGGTCTTGACCGTTTTGACACTCACGACCAGGCGATCGGCAATCTCCTGGTTGCTCAGCCCTTCAACCAGCAGGTCTAGAACCTCCTGTTCACGGGGGGTGAGGCGGGGACCTGGCTCAGGGAGCAGCACCTCCTCTCTCACCTGGGCCAGGAAGCGGCGCAGTTTCTCGTAGATGCGGCGATCAAGGAACGGCTGCCGGCGGGCCACTGCGCGGATGGCGTCGAGAATCTGGCCCGAGGAGGCCGTCTTGAGTACGTACCCCATCGCGCCAGCCTTGAGTGCCGGGAAAACATATTTATCTTCGTCGTAGGCCGAAAGAGCCAGTACCTGGGTGCTGGGACTGACGTCGGTAATGCGCCGCGTAGCCTCGATGCCGTCAATCTCGCTGCCGTCCAGCACCAGGTCCATCAGTACCACGTCGGGCACCTTCTCCTGCACCAAGGCAACGGCTTCCTCCCCGTCACCGGTGCAGGCGACGACCTCCATGTCGCCGGCCGTCTCCAGGTAGCCGGTTAGTGCGTCCAGAGCCATCGGATGATCGTCAACGATGATAACGCTGATTACTGAGGGGGCGTTGCACATGTGAGACTCCCTTCTAAAGAGATGTGTAGAGGAATGCGAAGCACAACGCGAGTACCCCGACCAGGGGCCGATTGCAGGTCCAGATGGCCGCTCAGATCGCGGGCGTAGGTCTGCATATTTCTCAGGCCAAACTTGCCCTCCTTGCGCAGCGCGCGTTCCGGATCGAATCCTACGCCGTCGTCGGCGATCTCCAGGGCGATCTCTTCCTGGCATAGCGTGTACGAAATTGTGACGCGCCGACAATGAGCGTGACGAATGACGTTATTGAGTGCCTCTTTAATGATACGCGAGAGCGCAAAGTGCACCTGCGGGGCGATGTCAGCCTGGCCATTTCCGTCACAGTGGATCTCTATGTCGTAATACCGGTGTATCCGCTCGACCGTTTCCTGGAGCACATCGCGGAAATCTTGACCGTCCAAGACGGGGGCGCCGAACTCCGAGAGCAGGTATCCGAGTTGTCGGTTAGCGCTCTCTGCGATGTCCAGGATATCGCCCAATTCGCGGGCCACGCGGCTGTCGTGCTCGCCCAGATGATGGAGGGCAGTGCGTGCCTTGAGGACGATGGCAAAGAGATCGTGCGAGACGGAGTGGTGCAATTCGCGGGAGAAGGCAGCCCGCTCCTGAGCGATTGCCAACTTGCGGTCCTGCTCGCGCAGACGGGCGCTCTCCAGCGCAATGGCGGCCTGTTGAGCGAACAGTTCGATGATGCGACGCTCGTCCGCCGAGAAGCAATGGCGTGTGCGGTAATTCACACACATGATGCCGAGCAGCTCTTCGCCGCTCAGCAACGGTACTCCGGCGAAGGAAACAACCTCTTGGCGCTGGGTGAACGTGCGGCGGCGGCGGCCATCGGCGCCGCCGTATTCGACCAACAGAGGCTCGTGCTGAGCGTCGGAGAAGTAGAACGGTCTACGCTCCTGGATGATGGCATCCAGGATGTTCCCCTCGCCGAGGCGGGGGGCCGGTTCGCCCCTGCCCCGCACGTCACCACCGATGAACAGGAGTTCCGCCCGGTGGTGTTCCTCGTCGTATCCGAACAGGAGAACGATGTCGGCGGCCAGGACCTGTTCGGCGCTGTGGCCGATCTGCTCCAATAGTCGTTTGGACTGCCAGACCGCCGATTGGATGGCCTGACCGCCGTGGTACAGTGCTGTCAGCGCCTCGGCTTTGGACCGCATCTGCTCGTAAAGGCGGGCGTTGGCAACGGCCACGGCCGCCTGATCCACGAAGGGATGTAGGAGGTTCACCTGCTCGCGGGTAATGCGCTCCCGATCCCCTTTACGATAGCCGGCCTCCAGTGTGCCGATGCGCTTTTCCCGGCCTGTGGCCGGGTCGGCCACGACCATTGGCACGAAGACGCGCACCATATCCTTGTGGCCAAATCGCTCCCAGATACGCCGGTCGAAACGCTCATCCCAGCCGGTGAGGATTTCGGTGCGCCCGGTGCGGATGATGTCGGCCTGGATGTCGTTGCTATCCAGGGAATGGACGGCCATATCAATCCATTCCTGGGGCACGTTTCGCCCGCGAACGGTGCGAATGACGCCCTCCACCTCGTCCACCAGTGAGACGGTGGCGAGATCGAAGCCGAACACATCGATGACCAGTTTCAGCAATGTATCGAGGACGCGGTCGCGGTCGAGGCTGTGGGTGACCTCCTGAACCAGCTGCTGCAGCGCTTGGTGTTGTTCCAACAGACTGGCATGGTAGAGAATGGGACTCAGGTAACGTGCCATCTCACAGATGGCATCGTACTCTTGTTTCATCTCCTCGTGCTTCATAGGACGATCAAAGGCCAGGCAGAGGACGGCAAGGGAGGCCGGTTGGTGGGGCTGAAAGTCCGGGATAGGGACACCTAGCTGCAGACGGGCGTGAGGAAGGAACGGGCGCGGGGCTGGAAGGGCGTCGGTCAGGTGGCGCGGTGGATTGTCGGCCCGGGAGGCGAAGTGCGGCTGGCCGGTACGGGCCACACAGGCCGGCAGCCGGTCGTCGTCCAACGAGATGGAAAAGCCGTGGGGCACATCGTTGCTGGCCGGGCACTCGGGATTCTTCCCATCCTCCCTCACACAGGCGACCAAGGTTAACCGGTCGGCCTGCCGGTCGAGCGCCCAGATGGAGCCACAACTGGCGGTGCGCATTGCCCGGCAAATGTTCAGCACCAATGCGCGGCCCGCCTGAGGGTTGTGTAGGGAGCGAATGTTTGCCGCCAGGGTGTCCAGCATCTCCCGGTAGCGGGCAATGGTCGTGTCGCGTGCCTCCACGTTGCGTACCAGGTAGTGCAGCAGAAAGCCCAGGAGCAGGATAGCCAGGGCTTGAAGCGAGGCCGTCACGAGCGCGGGGCTGAAACGAAGGTAGGTGGTCAATGGTAGGCCACTGCCCACATAGCCCAACCCGATCAGCAGAAGGCCAATCTCGCCCACGGTGAGCAGGAGTTCCGGCGTGCGGCAGTGTTCACTTACGATCATCATTGCCAACAGGTACAGCACCCATAGAGAGGTGCGTTGTTGGAAGAAGGCATAGCCAATCAGAAGAAGCGTGAGGCTCAGGATGCCGGCTTGGGCGCGCCAGAACTGGACGCGGGGAGTATAGTAGTGCACCATCCAACGGGCGGGGAGGAGCAGCCGCCCGACCACATAAGCAACATAAAGCAAGATGCCGCCGGCGGTGAGTGCCTGGAGGAAACGGTTGGCGTGCGCCGCTTCCAGCACCAACAACGTGACCACCAACGCGGCAATGATGATGCGGTAGTAACGGGCGGAGTAGCGAGCGGCGCGGCTGGCGATGGCCCGGCCGTAGTTAGAAGTGTGCATCCAACGGCTGGCGGTAGATTGTTTCATCAGACACCTGTCTCCTGGATTGGCGATTAATGGTCGGCAGATAGCTGCTGTCGGCCAATGGCGAGCTGCTGCGGTGATGCTCTCTCATGCATGACTTTATGTGCGGTGGACATATTATACCGGAAAGGGTTACAAAAGGGGATAGGCCCTAGGCGGATTTAAGGGCTGATTTGAGACCTGAGTAGATGCAGACAGGGCAGTGACGGTGTGCTCAGGATGACGCAGCAGACAGGAGGCTGAGTGGATCTAATAGGCCGTTCGTGGATCACTACGGATGGTCTCTTGCCAAGTGAAGGATGTCTAATGCCGTCGTTCCGTCTGCCCCATCCCCTGGGCCGTCTTGTGCCCCGTGCCGCAGAATTCGGCGTAATCCGCCAGCAGATTCAGCCGCTGTAGCCACTCGCCCCCAATCATCCCGGCGCGGATGACGTTGTACTGCACCGTCCCTACGAACCCCACCACCTTCCGGTCGCCCCCCAGGTCCACCATCTCCGTGCGCAGGTCGTAGCGCCCCACCGCCACGTGTGCCGCCACGATGTCCAGCAGCGCGACGTTGATGTGGGCCTCCTCGGGCGCGAACTCGTTCCAGCGGTTGAGCCAGGACTGGTAGACGAGGGAGGGATCGGGCAGGGGATAGTGCATCTCGCGGGAGCGGAAACTGGTGGGGGAGAGGAAGCGCAGGCGGATGCGGGTCTCGGCCCCGGCATTGGCCACCAGGTCAGCGTAGGGGCGGTGCTGGACCTGGGGGCCATCAACGGGAAGGGTCAGCGGGCGGCCCATCACCTCGACGGTGGGGGTGAGGGAGATGCCCTGAGAGAGCGCCGGCCAGAGGGTGTCGTCCAGTAGGGTGAGGCGGAGCGTTGGCCGGCCGTCCACCCGGTAGAGGGGGGAGACGGTGAAGGGGCGCGGGCCGTCCTGGTCGTGGGTGCGGACGGCGAGGCTATAGTCGCCGATGGCGAGCCACTGGTAGAAGAGGGCGTGGAGCGCGCGGCCGGGGTAGGGGGGAAGGGAAACAGTTTCTTCGGGATTAAGGCGAAAGGTCAGGACGGAAGGCATCCTCTACTCCTCCTCACGCCCATGTCAGGCGTAACGGCGCGTCTGGCCCATTCCTTGGGCTGTACGCTGGCCGGTACCGCAGTAGGCGGCATAGTCGGCCAGCGCGTTGAGACGGCGCAGTACGTCGTTCCCTAACCGGTGCGCTTGCATGACCAGCAGTGTGACGCTCCCGATGAAACCGACCACTTGCCCCACGCCCAGGTCCATCACCTGCGTGTGCAACTCGTGGCGGGCGATGGCCAGGTGCACAGCCGCCACGTCCAGCAGGACCCGCTCCAACTTGAGCGGTGCAAAACTGTTCCAGCGTCTCCACCATGACTGAAAAACCACCAGCGGATCGGGCAGGGGATAGGAGGCCAGGCCGGTGCGGAAACTGGTGGGCGATAGAAAACGCAAGCACAAGCGTTTCTCGTCCGCTGCTCGATCCAGAATTTCCTCGTACCGTACCTGCTGCATCTCTATCCGGGCGACGTCCAATGGAACCGACGTCTCAGCCAACGGCAACGCCCCCAGCCGTTCCAGCCCAGCCTGCAGCGGCTCCAGCAGGTCGTCGCGCAGGAGCGTCACGCGCCAGATCCAGCGGCCGTCTTGACGGTAGAAGCGGGAGAGGGTGTAGGGGCGTGGGGGCGGCGCGTCACGCAGGCAAGTCGCGAGCAACGTATCCCCCGCCGCCAGGCAATCCAGGAAAAGGTCCGGCAGGTGCACCGGCGCGACGGCCGGTGGCTCGCTGACGAGGATAGGAATGCACAACGCTACCGGCATCAGTCGCTCTCGTCGCTCTCGAAGGAGAACAGCCGTCCATCGCCGGTGCGCATGAAGCAGACCGGCAGCGCCCACTGGAGTGACTCAGGCAGCGCATCCTGCATTCCTATCCGCGCCTCGGTGACGCAGGCATCTACCGGCCAGCCCAGCGCCAGGTGGAAGAAGAACTCGTTGGCGAAGCGTATCGCGGGCAAGGAACTCGCTTGTCCGGTCAGGATGGCTGATTGCATGGCCACGACAGCGGGCACCCCGGCCTCGACCAGTGTCTCGGCGACGCTGTTCAAATCGGGGGCCTGGGCCTGTGCACCATAGCAGGCGTTGAGCACCACCAGTCGCACTCCCCGGCCTGCCAGCAGCGTACCAATCTCTTCTGCCGACCGGACATCGGCTGTGCCGTCGTCTTTCTCAAAGACCAGTCCGCCGGGTTCCCCGTGGCCGGTGAAGTAGAGGACGTGGGTACGTCTCTCCGCCAAGCGATGTTTCAGCGCCTCGAAGGTGCGCGGCGGATCGTCCAGACCATCCACCACCAGCCGGAGCGCCAGGGGCTGCACGCCCGTGTACAACTCTTGGAGTTCGACCTTTTCGGCCCCTGACAAGTCCACCTGATCCGAAGGGGAGGCCGCCGCGATCAGCACCCGTAGAGGGCCTTTCACCGGCACCAATCCGGCAGGTTCATCGGTCTCTGGGTGGCGCACGATGGAGTGGTCGCGTCGCAAGCCCAGGAACTCTCGCCTGTCGTGCAACAGTTCCCACGGAACCTGTCGCAGGGGCAGGCCGTCCAGTCGAGCGTCGGGAGCCAGCCGCAGGCGCAGTCGCAACCGGTGACCTTCACGAGATGACCAACCGTGCTGATGGTAGTAGGCTCTGAGCAGGTCACCGGTCAGTAAGCCGTCGAACAGGCGTTTTCCCAGATCGCGGACCGTTTTCCGCTGCTCGGCGCTGGGCCACGACCGGCCCATTACCTTGATCACCTCCTGGACTTCGTCAGGCGTGAACAGGGGGGCGAACTCGCTGCGCACATCCCCGGTTCCCTCGCCATAAGCGGTCACGGGGAAGTCGGCGTCGGGGGAGGGACGCGGGCCGATGCACACCGTCAGTTCCTCATACTGGGGAGGCAGGCCGTACCTCTCGGTGACGTATGCCCAGTAGGTACGGACCACGTCGTCGGGGAGTTGGGCCAGGATGGCGGGGTTGGCACGTATAATCTCGTGGGCGAAGGCGTCGGGCCGGCCCTCCAAGAGCAGGCGGAGTTGCCCCTGCTCCACGCTCAACTCGAAGAAGGGCACTTCGACCAGAGTATACTTTCCCTTCGCCGGGTGGAGGCAGCGCGGCTGCCAGTCCGGGTCCAGCAGCAATTGGTTGATGTCGCCGTGCTGCTCCAGTTCCCGGGCGACGTAGAGGTGGAACATCTTATCCACGCCGACAAGTTGGGCGGCCATAGCCGCCAGCGCGGCCATGCTCTTGCGTCCACCGGCGATGGAGAGCCACACCTGATTGCCGGGCCGGTCGCGCTCGCGGCGCAGGACCTCCGCCACCCGCGCCTGGAATTCCTTCGTGGTGGCATCGTCCTCCAGATCGGGGATGGGGACGATGACTCTCTCCAAATGCGGGCCGGCCGGCTCCAGGCGGCTGAATTCCCCCTGGATCATTTTGAGGCACTCTTCCGTCTCCCGCGCATCGGTGGCCACCACCACGACGCGCTCCGGCGGGCCGTATCCCTGTTCACACAGCGCGTAGTAGGCAGCGGTGACGGTCCCGGGCGCAGTGCCCAAGAGCGTGATAAGCGTCCTCATCGGCGTTGCCTCCTTCTCCCCCGTTGCGAGCCAGCGCGAGCACGCTCGTAGTGCATCAGCCGCGTCGTCCAGCCCAGCAAGTGCAGCGCCGCGCCAGGGTCATCCGGCAACGCTGGCTCGACGACGCGCCGGATGGCCTGAGCATATCGCTTCGTCTGCTTCGAGTAGACGATGACGTCCTGTACGGCCAGGCGGCGGATCATCTGGCGCACTTTTCCTACATCGCGCACGCGGCGGGCGTAGGCCAGTATCTTCTCGACTTCGTTGACGTCCACCCGCTCGGCGGTCAGTTGTTGGGCCAGATGGCGGGCCGTGGTCAGTGAGTTACTCACCGTTCACCTCCTTCAGCCGGCACGTAGGCGCGGTGGGTGATCTCGCGCAGGCGACGCCAGCCCTCCTCGTAGCACAGGTCTCTGTCCCGGGCAAAGGCCATGATCCAGTCTAAAGCAACATCATCCGTCACCTTATCCACCACTTTACGCGGCTGTGCGTCGAAATCCAGCCACTGCCCGTCCCCGTCGGTGAGGTAGACGCCCCGAATGTACGGCTTGAGGTAGCCCAGGCCCAGCGGCTTGCCGCCCCCCACGCGGAAGGGGAACTCACGCTGCGGCACAATGCCCAGCGCGGCGATGACCCCGCCCAGTTCGGCGGGCGTCAGGTTGCGGAAGTACAGCCGGGTGCGCAGCCGAGTCCCTTTGGGCAGGTAGTCCAGCGGTACGTTGCCCCTCGCCGGCACCTGGCCCAGGCGGATGCGGTAGTAGGCTTTGCGCCCCTTGAGCCGTTGCACCCGCACCAGCGTCCTCCGTCCTTTGGTGACCACGCGCAGGCTACCGGCGCGGTGCAACCGTGGCCCGTAGAGGCTGGCGATACGCAGCGGCTCGCGGCGCGGCAGCGGCCCGGCGACCTCCGCGTCGTCGAACCAGACCCGCCCCTGTAGCCCCTCGGTGCCGAAGAGGGAGCAGGCCGGGCAGAGACCGGCGGTGGGCTCTTTCCCTTTCGAGAGACGACAGGGCTGCCAGGGGCGCAGTGCCTGCGGTTCCAGTTCAACAGTGATCCTGAGAGGCCACTTCGCCTCCTCCACCTGACGCTGCAAGTCCGACGGCAGTTGGTCAATCAGGGACTGCGGCAGTTCCGACTTGCGCGGATTACGGCTGTATTTCTCCGTGGCCCGCGTGCGGACCGGTCCCAGACAACTGTAAGTGATGGTCTCGTAGTT
>QMOC01000039.1 GCA_003648085.1 Chloroflexota bacterium | reverse complement strand
TCGCGCCCAGTTCCACGCGCGGCGGCCGGCCGCCGTACTTGATGGCGTTGCTGAGGTAGTTGACCCACACCTCTTCAACCCACGGGCCGTAACCCAGTGCCATCGGCCAGGTTTCGGGCAGGACGATCTCAGCCTTGTATTCCTCGATCATATCGGCCAACCGCCGCTGGGCTTCGACAACGAGCCTTGCCGTGTCCAGTGGCTCCATCGTCACTTCCGCCGTGCGCGCTTCGGCCAGCAGCAGTAACCCCTCAATGATACTGCTCATCTTGCGCACATTGTGCGCAATCGTATGCAGATAGTGACGCAATTCATCATCCGACAGCGTAGTGTAATCCTCCCTCTCCAACGCCTCGGCAAAGCCGATGACGAGAGCCACCGGGTTCTTAAGGTCGTGGGCCACGGTGTGGGCGAAGGCGTCCAATTCCTCATTGCGCGCTTCCAGTTCGGCCGTGTATTGGCGCAACACCTCCTCCGCCCGCCTGCGTTCGGCGATCTCCTGCTGTGCCTGCTTGTAGAGCCGGGCGTTCTCGATGGCCACAGCCGCCTGGTTGGCGAAGATGGTCAACAAGTCCAGATGATCGGAAGTAAAGGCGTCGTATCGGGTGACGTTGTCCAATGTCAAAGTGCCGATGGCTCTGCCTCGGACGATGAGGGGGACACAAAGGGCGGATTTCTCCTCGTGCACTTCCGGCAGGTCAATGGGCTTGGTGCGCGGGTCGGCCTTGACGTTACCGATGATGAGCGGTTGTTGATGAGCGAAGACCCAACCGGTGTACCCTTCGCCGGGCTTGAAGCGAGCCGCGGCAACGGTCGCAGGGCTGAAGCCAACACTGGCCCGCACCGTCAGTTCTTTCTGACCTTCATCCAGGAGATGCAGCGTCCCCTTTTCGGCAGGACCGATGGTGGCTATGGCGATCTCGATAACCCGGCGCAGTACCTCGTTGAGTTCCAAGGTGGCGGTGACATCCCGGCTGATCCTCAGCAGCGAGTTCATTTCCCGCAGGCGGCGCTGGCTTTCCTCGTAAAGCCGGGCGTTCTCGATGACGGCCGCCAGGTTGCCGGCCAGGATAGAGACGAGATGGAGATCCTCCTCGCTGAAGGCAGCCAGGCGGCGGCTCTCCAGGTTAAGCGCGCCGATGACCCGCTCGCCGACCTGCAACGGCACGCATAACTCGGAGCGGGTGTCGGGGTCGCAGGCATGGTAACGTTTGTCCTCGCGCACATCCGCCAGGAGGACCGGCTGCCCGGTCTGCACCACCCAGCCGGGGATGCCCACGCCGATGAAACGGCGCACTAATTTCGGCCCGCCGGGGAAGCCGGTGGAGGCACGGATGACCAATTCGTTCGTCTCCGGCTCCACCAGCAGGATGGCGATGTCATCCGGCCGCAGGGTCTCTTGCAGCGCGAGCATAGTGCGGCTGAGTATCTCGTCCAGGTGGACCGAGGTCATCGCTGCCGCGGCCACCTCGTAAAGGATTCTCAGTTCCGCCGCTCGCTGCCGAGCCTCTTCGTAGAGCCGGGCATTTTCGATGGCCATGGCCACCTGGTTGGCGAAGGGAGTGACCAATCGGATATGCCCTTCATCGAAATGATCCAACTCGACGCTGTCTACAGCCAGTATCCCGATCACCCTGTCTTGGACGATTAAAGGCACCCCCAGCCACGAGCGAATATGGCTGTGAGGTGGCTCGCGAAAGGGCGGGTGAGAAGCCTGGACATCGGCCAAGATGACCGGTCTTCGCTCGAGGACGACCATCGTGTTGGGATTATCGCCGGGCACAGGGAACCTCAGCCCGATGACCGCCTCCGGCTCAGGAAATCCCCGCCCGCCCACGATTTCCAGGTAACCATCCCGCAGCAGTTGCACCGACGCGCTATCATAGGGCACCACCCGATCCAGTTGCTCCAGGATGCGCTTCAACCTCTCGTTCAGGCTCAGGGTCTCGGTAACCGCTGCTGTTGCCTCTCGCAACGTCTCCGCCTCACGCCGCCGGGCTCGCTCCTCTTCCAGCAATCGCGTCTGTTCCAGAGCGGCGGCAGCCAGAGGGGTGAAGTGCTCCAATAAAGTGATGTCGGCGGAGGAGAAGGTGCGCGGAGCGTCGTCCAGCAGGTTGAGCACCCCCAGCAGATGGCCGCCCCAGGAGATGGGCACGGCGACGCAGGCGGTAAAACCGATCCCCTCGTACTGGGCAGATCGGCCCTCCCAGTGGCTGTAATCGTCCACAGCCATCGGCCGACCGGTCTCCAGGACCTTGCCCGAAAGCCCCTCCCCGCGCTTAAGCACGACCCCGATGAGGTCTGGATCCAGGTTGTACGTCAGGGTGAGTTCCAGATCGTCGGTAGCCGGCCGGTAAAAGTAAATGGCACCTTGCTTAGCCTTCAACAAGCCCGTGGCCCGGGCCACGATGGCCTGTAGTAAGTCGGGCAAGGCCCGCTGGGCGACCAGGTCCAGCGCCGTCTCGTGGAGGGCGGCCATCATCTCCGCCCGCCAGCGGATCTCCTTCTCCGCCTGCTTGCGCTCGGTGATGTCACGCAAAACGACCAGCCGGCCGGTGGGCCGACCGCGCTGGCTATGCAGAGGTGAGATACGCAAATCATAAACACGCTGCGCCTCACCCTCGCCCAGGACAATCTCTGCCTGCGCCTCTGCCACGTCAAGGTAGCGCTCGATCAGGTCGGGCTGATCGGATAGCACCTGAGGGGCCGGCTGCCCAATCACACCTGCGCGTGGGCGACCGATGATGCGTTGTGCGGCCGGGTTGAGGTCCACGATGCGGTTCTGCGCGTCCAGCACAATCACCCCATCGCTCATACCCTCAACGACGGCATCACGTGCCACCGGCACGATATCTAACAAGCGATACCGAAAGAGGCCCCAGGCTACCGCCAGGCCGGAGAGGGTGAAAGCGAAAGGCGTTAGGTCCAGATGCGGAAATGGATTCAAGCCGGAGACGTAGAGCGCGTTCCCGATCCACGGCGCCAGCGCGCCAATCAGCAAGGCAATCAATTGCCCACGGTACAGGTACAACGAACGGAGGAGCGTCTGAATGAGCAGCAGTGTACCGAGCAGAAGCAACAGGTAGGAGTACACCCAATTGATCCAGAACCCCGCACCGTAAGTCAAATCCAGTACCAAGAACGGACTGCTGGTATCCTGGCCGATGTTGCTCCAGATCAGGCCGTGGGTGTCGTTGGTCCAGACCAGCAACAACGTGACAAGGGGTATAATGGCTAACAGGACCCTGTTGCGGCGCGTGAGCCACTTTTCCCGGCCGGAGTATTGGAGCACAAAGGCCAGCCACATCACTGGCCCGCTGACGATGCCCAGGTACTCGACCTTGGCCCAGAAGACCTGGGTTGGCAAGTCAGCGCTTCCCAGTTCCAGCGCATACCCCAGCGACCACACGGCCACGGCCAGCATGAGCAATGCCAGGGGCATTGCACCGGGCGCCGAGTGGCGCCGCCATGCGAAGAGCGCCAAGGCAGCCGATATTGCTGCTGCTGCGAGCAAAAGCAATGTATAGGGTGTCAACTGCCAGTACACTACTTGCTCATTCCCCAATCACAATTTCGACAGGCCACATGCCCTGGGTACAAGTTCAGTATAACGTAACCTCACACAAAAGTCAATGCTCTCTTTGTACCATTCCCGCCCGCCGGAGGCTGCGCTGCGCTCAAGCCTCCGGCTCACAAGCAAAGCCCCTTCGGGGCTGAGATGAGCCCGCAGGGCTTTGCCGGTTGAGCCCGGTGGTTCACCGCCGGGCGGATGTGCGAGAAACCGGCAACGACTTTTCGGAGATGACCGGTGCCCAGACGACGCTCTAAACATTCCCTGTACTTCACTTGCACCTCTTTACTGCCCGGCGTGAATGTGTTATAATTGGCCCTCGATGACATCTCACCAGTTACAGCGAGGAGCGCATGGGTTTAGAGACAACCCCGTGGCATAGCCGCCCTGTTCAGGAGGTAGCCGAGGCTCTGGGCACCGACCCTGCGACCGGACTCACATCGGCTGAAGCAGAGGCTCGCCTGGCCCAATATGGCCCCAATGAACTGGCTGAGCGGCCCCGACCCGGGTTCTGGCAACTATTGCTGGGGCAGTTTCAGAGTTTCGTCGTCATCATCCTCATCGTCTCCGCCGTCGTCTCTATTCTGCTAGGAGAGATGATAGAGGCGGGCGCAATTATGGCCATCGTCGTCCTCAACGCTGTGCTGGGCGTGGTTCAGGAGAGCAAGGCGGAGGAGGCACTGGCGGCGCTCAAGAAGATGGCCGCTCCCGACGCTCATGTGCTACGTAACGGTCACCGTGTCACCATCCCGGCCCGCGAACTGGTGCCCGGCGATATCGTCTTCCTCGAAGCCGGCAACTACGTCCCGGCCGACCTGCGTCTCGTCGAGAGCGTCAACCTCAAGATTGACGAGGCGTCGCTCACGGGCGAATCGGTGCCGGTGGAAAAGGTGGCCAATGTGACGCTATCGGAGGACGTGTCCCTGGGGGATCGGATCAACTGCGCCTTCATGGGCACCACCGTCACCTACGGGCGGGGGGAGGGCATCGTCACCGCCACCGGGATGCAGACGCAAATGGGCATCATCGCCGAGATGATCCAGTCCTACGAGCCGGAGCCAACGCCGCTGCAACGTCGTCTCGACCAACTCGGCAAGTGGCTGGGTTGGGGTTCGCTCTCCATCTGCGGCATCGTCTTCATCGAGACGCTCATCCAGGATACCAATATCTCTCTCCTCATCAACCAGGGGCTGATCCCCTACCTGGTGCAGACCAAACAGCAGATTATAGATTTGTTCATCGTCGCGGTCAGCCTGGCGATCGCCGCCGTTCCGGAGGGATTGCCCGCCGTCGTCACCATCTGCCTGGCGTTGGGAATGCGTGAGATGGTGCGGCGCAACGCTCTCATCCGCCGCCTGCCGGCGGTGGAGACGCTGGGCTCGGCCACCGTCATCTGCTCCGATAAGACCGGCACGCTGACCCAAAATGAAATGATGGCCGTGCGGCTCTACGTGGCCAACCTGCGGCTGGACGTGAGCGGCGAGGGGTATCATCCCGCGGGCAAGTTCACCAACTACGGCAAACCGGCCGACCCGCACGACAACACCGAAATCATGTCTTTGCTCACCGGCGGCCTGCTTTGCTCCGACGCTCAACTGGAACCGCTCGGTTCCGATGGGGACGGCCAGCGATATCGCATGGTAGGTGACCCGACGGAGGGGGCGTTGGTGGTGGCAGCGGCCAAGGCTGGCCTGTGGCGCGAAGAGATCGAGAAGAGACTACCCCGCGTGGCCGAGGTGCCTTTCGATAGTGAGCGCAAGCGCATGAGCACCATCCACGCCCTTCCTGCGCAGGAGGGGGGAGGATACGTTGTCTACGTCAAGGGTGCACCCGACGTGATGTTGCCTTTCTGCAACGCCCTCCTGGAGAACGGCGCAGACGTGTCGCTGACGGTGGGCCGGCGTCAGCACATCGAGAACGTTGTCCGCGACCTGGGGCGTGAGGGACTGCGTGTCCTGGCTGTGGCCTATCGCCGCCTGGATGAACTGCCGCCCGAGATCAGCGCTGAGACGATTGAGAGAGACTTGACATTGATCGGGTTGGTGGCGATGACGGATCCGGCCCGGCCGGAGGTCAAACCGGCGATAGATAAAGCGCGGCGAGCAGGCATCCGCACGCTGATGGTCACAGGCGACTACCCCGATACTGCCCGTGCTATCGCACAGGAGATCGGCCTGCTGCGGCCCGAGGGGGAGGTGGTCTCCGGCGCGGAGTTGAACGATCTCGCCGACGAACAACTGGCCGAGCGCATTGATAACATTGACGTTTTCGCCCGCGTCTCCCCCCAGCACAAGGTACGCATCGTCGAGGCGCTTAAAGCGCGGGATCATGTGGTGGCTATGACCGGCGACGGCGTCAACGATGCCCCTGCTCTCAAGCGGGCCGACATCGGCGTGGCGATGGGTATCACCGGCACCGACGTCTCTAAAGAGACGGCCGACATGGTGCTCACCGACGATAACTACGCCTCCATCGTCTCGGCCATCGAGCAGGGACGCATCATCTACTCCAACATCCGCAAGTTTGTTTACTACCTGCTCTCGTGTAACCTGGCCGAGATTATGGTCATCTTCTTGGCAACTCTGGCCGGCTCGCCGCCGCCGCTGACCGCCATCCAGTTGTTGTGGCTCAACCTGCTCACCGATGGGGCACCGGCACTGGCGCTGGGGATGGAGAAAGGCGACCCTGACATCATGGAGCAGCCACCACGTCCTGTATATGAACCGATCATCAACCGCTTGATGGTTGTCGGCATAATCGTGCAGACCATCGCCATCACTGCAGTCGTGCTGACCGCTTACTACCTCGGCTGGATCTGGGACCCGGCGAAGCCGGCACTGGCGCGGACGATGGCTTTCGTCACCCTTTCGGCCTCTGAACTGGTACGAGCCTACACCGCCCGATCGGAGCGTATCTCCCTGTTCCGCCTGGGTGTCTTCAGCAACAGGTATATGCAATACGCCGTGCTCCTTTCCATTGTCCTGCTGCTCAGCGTGGTCTACATCCCTTTCTTCCAGCCCATTTTCGAGACAGTGCCACTGGGCGTCCGGGAGTGGACTGTCGTCCTGCCACTGCTGCTGGTACCTGGCATCGCCGCCGAGATCACCAAGGCCATCATGCGCTTACGTGCCCGGCAGCGCGTGGCAGCGGTTACGGCCTAGAAACCTCCCTCTCCCGGAACCCAACCGCTTCCTCTGCCTGGTGATGAGGTTGTCTACCGGAGTCTGGCGAATTTTGGAGCCCTCCACATTTGCGGTATGACGGCTGATGAACCACAAGATATGGGGGTCGTAGTGGCGACTTCAGTCGCTCTGATCTCGCTTTGAACGACTGAAGTCGTTACTACGAGCAAAATCGCCAGAGTCCTGTTGTCTATTTGAGTTCCACGACGGCGCCGGCGGCCTCCAGTTTGGACTTGGCGTCCTCGGCTGCTTCCTTAGAGACGGCTTCCAGCACAGTGCTGGGCGCGCTGTCCACCAACTCCTTGGATTCTTTCAAGCCCAGGGCCGTGAGTTGCCGCACAGCCTTGATTACTTCGATCTTCTTGGGGCCGATCTCCTTGAGGATAACATCGAATTCGGTCTTTTCCTCCTCAGGTGCGGCCTCGGCTGCCGCAGCGGGCATAGCAGCCACTGCTACTGGTGCTGCCGCGCTCACCCCCAATTTATCCTCCAGCATCTTGACCAACTCAGATGCTTCCAGCAACGAGAGTTTGCTGATCTCTTCCGCGATCTTTTCTAGGTCTGCCATAGTTTCTGTTCCTCCTTTAGGCGCTTATGCGCTTGTGATCTGATGATACTCAGGCAGGCTCAGCGGCCTGCTCCATCCCGATACCGGGCGTAGAGCCCGACTCTTGCAGTTTGTCCACGTAGGCTTGTAGGACGTTAAGGACCTGTCGGATGCCACTGGCGATAACGCCGGCCAACCGGGTGGCCGGGGCATTGATGGTGCCGAGTACCTGGGCCAGAAGCACCTCCCGCGATGGGAGATCGGCGATGGCGTACACCTGCTTGGCCGAAATCACCGACGTACCCACCAGTCCGCCTTTGATGCGCAGTACCTCCAACTCCTTTGTCGCATCCCTCAATGCTTTGGCCACCGGTGGGACCTCCTCGTGGCAGAAACCAATGGCTGTTGGTCCAACTAGCCATTCTTCTGGCAGTGATAGCCCCACTTCCTTCAAGGCCAGCGCCAGCAGTCGGTTCTTGACCACCTGGAATTTGCCACCCAGGGGGCGCACTGTGCGCCTGATCTGGTTCATATCATCCACGCTCAACCCGCGGTAGTCGGCCAGGATAATCCCCTGGCTCTGCTTGAGTTGCTCGATGTACTGCGTGACGAGTTCAGCCTTCCGCTGCTTCGAAATTGCCAATTCTGCTCACCTCCTTTCCGAAACCGGAAGCCCCGCTTCAGCGGGGGTTCCCCGGCTAAAGCCGGACCTCCACCCGGAAGCCCCGCTTCAGCGGGGGTTCCCCGGCTAAAGCCGGACCTCCACCCGGAAGCCCCGCTTCGGTGGGGATTTCCCGGCTAAAGCCGGGCCTCCACCTGATTTTTTCGATACACTCGAAAGTAAAAGTCCCTGCGCCGTGCCGACGCAGGGACATTTTCCACCCGACTCACACAAGGATGATCGTGTCTCGCCTCGGCAGGCCAGATTTAAGCGCCCTGGGGCGCACCTGCTGTCTTCGGCTACATGTTACTGTAGTGGCGACTTCAGTCGCTCTGACCTCGCTTTGAACGACTGAAGTCGTTACTACGAGTAAAATCGCCAGTGCCCAGCATGTTATTTGAACGACTTTAGAACGAAACCTCCAACGCTTGGGCTTGAATTGGATCCACCTTGATGCCTGGCCCCATCGAGGACGCAACTGTGATGCGGCGGATATACGTCCCTTTACTGGCAGGTGGCCTGGCTTTCTTGACCGCGTCCACTACCGCCGCGAAGTTGTCGAGTAGTGTCTCAATTGGGAAACTGACCTTGCCAATGGGCATGTGCAAGTTGGCGCCTTTATCCACACGGAACTCCACGCGGCCCGCCTTTGCCTCCCGGATCAGACGGGGCAGGTCATCGGCTGGCGCTATTGTACCGGCCTTGGGATTGGGCATCAGCCCCCGCGGACCCAATATGCGTCCCAATCGCCCCACCTTACCCATCATCTCCGGCACGGCGATAGCCACATCAAAATCCGTCCAGCCGTCTTGTATCTTTTTAATCCACTCGTCGTCGGAGGCTATGTAATCAGCGCCCGCCTCCTGAGCGATTTTCGCCGCCTCACCGGCAGCGAAGACCAACACCCGTACCTTCTTGCCCAGGCCGTGGGGTAGCAGGACCACACCGCGTACTTGCTGGTCGGCATGGCGGGGGTCTACACCCAAGCGGAAATGTGTATCCACCGTAGCATCGAAGTTGGTATAACTGGTCTCTTTTACCAGTTCCAACGCCTCCCGTGGCGGATAGAGCCGCATGCGGTCTACTTTCTCCAGGGCTTCGCGGTATTTTTTCCCTCGTTTTGGCATGATTCCTCCCGTGTGGTTCTGACGGGCTGTGCCCTCCCACATCTCGCGAAGGTTGAGAACCTTCGCAAGGGTTTCTCCTAATCTACGATTTCGATCCCCATACTCCGCGCAGTACCTTCAATCTGTCGTATCGCACCTTCCAGACTGATGGCGTTCAGATCTTTCATCTTCAACTTAGCAATCTCCTCCAACTGAGCACGGGTGATACTTCCCACTTTCTCTCTATTGGGCTCGGCTGAGCCACGCTCCACGCCAGCCGCCTTGCGCAGCAAATCGGGCGTGGGCGGCGTTTTGAGCACAAACTTGAAGGTTTTATCATGATAAATAGTGATCTCGGCAGGAATGATGTTCCCTATCTGACCCGCAGTGCGCGCATTATACTCCTTGCAGAATTGCATCAAGTTGATGCCATGCTGCGCCAGTGCAGGCCCAACCGGGGGGGCCGGATTGGCCTTGCCAGCCTCGATCTGTAACTTCACAACTGCTTTGATCTTCTTCATTCTCCTCCATCTCCATCACGAACACAAAACGAACACAAATGCTCTGTTCTATCAGGCTTTCTCCACCTGTAGGAAGTCAAGTTCGACCGGTGTCTCGCGACCGAAGAAGGAAATCAGCACCTGCACTTTGGCCCGTTCCATATCAATCTCATCCACTACGCCAATGAACTCGTTGAAGGGGCCATCAATGATGCGCACTTTCTGCCCCGGTTTGAAGGTGACCTTGATCTTAGGGGCCTCAGCCTCCATACGCTTCATAATGGCCTGGACCTCTTCCGGGCGCAGAGGCGTCGGCACGTTCCCCATCCCTACGAATCCGGTCACACCCGGCGTATTGCGCACCACGTACCAGGAGTCGTCGGTCATAATCATCTGCACCAGGATATAGCCTGGAAAGACACGCCGTTCGACGACCCGCCGCTTCCCGTCACGGACCTCGATTTCGTCCTCAGTCGGGACCACAACCTGGAAGATTTTATCCTGCATCTGCATTGTCTCAATGCGTTGTTCCAGGTTGTGCTTGACCTTATTTTCGTAGCCGGAGTAGCAATGGATGACGTACCAAGCACGGTTGTCTTGAGGTTCGGATACCTCGGTCTCCGATTCCTCAACCCTTTCTTCGGCCTGGGGCTCTGCGGCTTCAATCACTGTTTCTGACTCTTCGGC
>QMOC01000038.1 GCA_003648085.1 Chloroflexota bacterium | reverse complement strand
GTTCCTGGCCGGGACCGCCCAGGGCCCCAAGGACGTGCCGGATACGGTGGCCCATGCCGGCGCGTCGGCCTCCATGGCCCTGGCCCTGCTGGATAAGGGCGAGGTAACCATTTCACCGCAGACCGCCGTGGTGGACGAGAAACTCTGCTCGGGCTGCAAGACCTGCATCTCGCTCTGCCCCTACACCGCCATCAGTTTCATCGAGGAGAAGAACGTCGCCCGCGTGAACGAGGCACTGTGCAAGGGGTGCGGTACCTGTGCGGCGGCCTGCCCCTCTGGCGCTATCATGGCGCGCCACTTCACCGACCAGCAGATTATGGCTCAGATCGAGGGGCTGTTCCGTGTGCTTGAGTCTGAAACAGTGGAGGCAGGCAGATGAGCAACGAGAGCACGGTGTTAATCTATGGGACCAATCTAGGCGGCTATCGGGCGGCGTATGCCCTGGGCAAGAGCGGTCACAAGTTCATCCTACTCAACCGTGGTTCCTACGTGGATGAGATGAAGTATCAGGCACTGGCCCAACTGCCGCTCGACTTCTGCTGGATCTGTGGACACATGCCCCAGCGCCTGTTCAAGGCCCTCGGCGCGATGCAGGATTGCTACAACGCCGAACTGCTGGAGGTCTCCGGCGAGGCGGGGCATTTCCACGTCAAGTTCAAGAAGCGGGACAAGGTGGTCAACAACTTCGCCTGCACCGAGTGCGATCAGTGCATCGAGGTCTGCCCGGTCGAGGTGGATGGTCACAAGGCGATCCGGGTGATCCCCGAGGCCGGGTGGGAGAACTGCTATGTGATTGACTTCGAGCACTGCACCCGCTGCGGCAAATGTGAGGAGGTCTGCCCCACCGGCGCCCTCAAGGTCGAGCGACCGGAGGAGGTGCTGGAGGCCGATGTGGGGGCGATCATCCTGGCCGATACGTTCGAGGAGCCCAGCGATGAGGACTTGCGCGACTTTGCGCTGGGCCAGAGCCCCAGCGTGATCCGCAACTCCGAGGTGGCCCGGCGCTCGCTGCTGACCAACTTCGTGCGCGATTCCGTGCGCCTGCCGTCCGGCAAAATCCCGCAGACCTTCGGTATCGTCGTCACGCCCCACTTCAACCGACCGGGCGTCGAGTACGAGAATTACAACCTGAGCGTCAGCGCCATCTACCGCGCCGTCCGGCTCAAGGATGTCCTCCCCCAGGCCGACGTGACCGTCTTCCTGCACGATTATCGGGGGACGGGGAAGGGGCACTACCGATGGTATCAGAAGGCGCTGGACGCCGGGGTACGTGTGGAGCGGGCGGAGACGCTCAAAATCGTCCCCGAGGACGGCGCTGAGCAGGTGACCATCCACTACACCTCTGCGGACGGCGAGGCGCACACGCACCCCGTCGAGTTGGCCATCCTGGTCACCGGGCAAAGCCCCCCCTCACAGATGGCCGAACTCTCGCGGCTGACCGGTGTGCAGGCGGATGAGAACGGCTTCTGTCGCATCCGGCTCTTCTCATGCTGTGAGACGGATGTGGACGGCATCTTCGCCGTTGGGGAACTGACCGGGCCGAAGGGCAACCCGGAGACTGTGTGGGAGGGATGTGCGGCACTGACCGAGGTGCTGAAGTATCTGGGGGAGAAGAACTTCAAGCCGGCCCCCGGCCCGCCGCTGCGGGATGTGAGTGAAGAGCCGGTCCGCGTCGGCGTATTCATCTGCAGGTGCTTCGGCCTCTTCGACGAACGGATAGACCTGTCGGCGCTGGAGGAGCGGGTGCAGGCACTGCCCGGCGTCGCTCACGTGGAGGTCATCGAGGGCTGCTGCACCGGCCCGACGATTAAGGCTACTGCCGAGCGCATCAAGGAGTCCGGCGTCAACCGCGTCGTCCTGGCCGTCTGCACCCCGCTGCAAAAGAAGGGTAAGTACAACAAGGCCGTGATGATGGCCGGGCTTAATCCCCTCCTGTGCGAGTACCTGCGCTTTCGGGAGGATGTCATCCAGGTTCACACTGACCGGGATAAGATGCTGGAGAAGTCGCTGGCGTTGATTCGCAGCGGCGTGGAGAAGGTCAGGCGCGGGATGGCTGCCGGTCCGCCTACGGACTCCTTCACCCCGCATGCGCTGGTCGTCGGCGGAGGGCTGGCCGGACTGACCGCGGCTCACGAGATTGCCACCAATGGTTTCCCTGTCGTGCTGGTGGAGCGCGAGGAGAGACTGGGCGGGCAGATGCAGTATCTGACCGACGAGCAGCGAAAGTACGTGGAGGGGCTTATCTCCGCTGTGGAGAACGCCGACAACATCACCTGCTACACACAGGCACACCTGGCCCAGGTGGAAGGATACGCGGGCAACTACCACGTGGTCGTGGAGACGCCCGAGGGGCCTGTCCCGGTGGACACCGGTGTGATTATCGTGGCGACGGGGGCCAGGGAATACCGACCGGAGGGGTTCCTCTACGGCCAGGACCCGGGGGTGATGACGCAGGCGGAACTCCAGGCCAAGATGCGCAACGGTGAGGTCGTCGGTCGGGTGGCGATGATCCAGTGCGTGGGCTCAAGAACCGCTGAGGTGCCCTACTGCTCCCGCCTCTGCTGCAACCAGGCGCTGAGGAACGCCATCGCGCTGCGGGAGCAGGGGAGCGAGGTCACCGTTTTCTACCGTGACATCGCCACCTATGGCAAGGTGGATTACTACCGGCTCGCACAGGAGGCCGGGGTTAAGTTCGTTCGCTTCCCCGACGATCACTATCCCGACGTACGGCGCAACGGCGCCGGGCTGGAGGTCGTCAATGGGAAGCAACGCGTTCAGGCAGATTGGGTCGTGTTGAGCACCGGGGTCGTGCCAGACGCAGAGAACAACCAGGCCCTTTCCCAATTGCTGAACCACCCGCTGGACTACGAGGGCTTCTTCTCCAGCGACATCAGCAACTATCCCTACGAGGAGGCGATCAAGAAACTGACCAAGCCCTTCGAACTGGCCAGTAACGGCATCTTTCCAGTGGGGTTGGCCCATTCGCCGCGCTCCTTCGAGGAGACGATTCTTACGGCGAAGGACGCGGCCGGCCGCGTGCTGGTGGTCATCGGCAAAGGGAAGATGCCCCCTCCCGGCAAGATGTTCGTGGCCGATGTGTACGAATCCCTGTGCATGGGGTGCGGCCTCTGCGTGGATGTCTGTCCCTACAATGCACGGTACATTGACGAGTTCAAGAAGGTGGCCAGGGTGCGTCCCTTCCTGTGTGATTCGTGTGGCTCCTGCGTGGCGATATGCCCCAACGATGCCTCTTATTTGCGTGACTTCATGGGCGAGCAGTCCATAGCCGCGCTCGATGCCTTGCTGGAGTGAGGTGCAATATGAGTGATAAACAAGAGTTTGAACCCAGGATCATCTACATCCTGTGCAGTTGGTGTGGCTCCGGCGGCGGTGAGACTGCTGCCGCCCATCACCTGCACTATCCTGAGAACGTGAGGCCATACCGTGTCAACTGCACCGGGGCACTGCCGACGGTGCATATCATTCGCCCACTGATCGAGGGGGCGGACGGTGTGGCGATCAGTGGCTGTCATCCCGGTGACTGTCACTACAACGATGGCAATTTCCGTGCCCGCCGGCGGGTCGCGCTGGTGAAGAGCATCCTAGACACGCTGGACCTGGAGCCGGAGCGGGTCTGGTTCCGCTATGTGGCCCACGGTGAGGGCCGACGGTTTGTGGACACGGCCACTGAGTTCAACGACCACATCAAGAAACTAGGACCCAACCCACTGAAGACAAGGAGCGACACATGAACAATAAAGGTGCAATCCTGCCAGCGGAGGATGGCGTCGAGTCGGCTGTCATCGGATGGTTGAAAGAGGCACTGAGCAAAAAGGTCTTTGACGCGCTTCTCATACCCGTGGAGGTGCCGGCGGGGGATTCGTTCGCCTACCTGCTGCTGCGGAATCCGGCTCTCCTCGAGAATGCCTCTCCGTTGCCCCCGGTGATGCCTGTTCAAGGTGCCAAGGCGATCAGCCGTCTGACGATGCGCGGGAATGGAAGCAAGCGCGTCGCGGCGATCGTGCGCCCCTGTGAGGCGCGGGCGGCCATCGAGTTGACCAAACTCGAGCAGGCGCACCTGGACAATCTGTGGCTGATCACCGTGGACTGCCCCGGCGTGTTGCCCCTGTCAGACTATCTCGAGGACCCGGTTGCCGGAGCGGCCCGCTTCGCGGAGGCCTCTCAGAGGTGGGACCGTGCACCCATGCGGCCCGTCTGTCAGATCTGCCACCACTTCAGCATGCCGGCCTCCGACCTGCACATCGGCACGCTGGGGAGCGCGGAGGGGACGGTCTTCGTCATCCCAGGTAGCCCCAAGGGAGAGCGTGTCATGGAGAATCTCGGTATGCCTCTTGATGCGGCGCTGGATGACTGGGCCGCACGGGTCAAGGAGATGGAGGAAGTCCAGAGGGAGCGACGCCGGCAGGCCCACACAGACCTGAAAGCGGGGATCGCGGGGCCGGATGGGCTGCTGGATGTGTTCAGCAGTTGTATCAATTGCCACAACTGCCAGCGGGTCTGCCCCGTGTGCTACTGTCGGCAGTGCTACTTTGAGTCGGCGGCGTTGAAACTGCCCCCTGAAAACTACCTGGCGCGGGCAGGGCGGAAGGGGGCGCTGCGGTTTCCCCCCGACACTCTCCTGTTCCACATCGGACGGGCGTCGCATATGGTTCTCTCGTGCGTCTCGTGCGGGACGTGCGAAGATGCCTGTCCTATGTCTATCCCCGTCGCTCAGGTCTTCAGCCTGTTAGCGGATCGGGCTCAGGAGACATTCGGGTACGTCGCGGGCAGAAGCCTGGAGGACCCGCTACCCCTGGTGGCCTATGAGATGGACGAACTCCACCAGGTGGAGCAGCCCTATGTAGAGACCTACCACGGTTTGCAGATTGCAGATTGCGAGCAGGAGGTGCAGGATGCTTGAGGGCCTGAAGATTAACAAAGGAGCAGAGGAGGCCGTCCGAGACCTGCTTCGCTCCCTTCTGGAGAGCGGTCGTGTGAGCGGAGTGCTCGCACTGGGAAGGACCGGGGGGGGCAACGGGGGTGTGGCGTACTCGTTGTTCACAGATCCGGATGCGTTCGGGGCGGACGGCGTTGCGCTTCCCCTCCTCCCGTTCATGCCGGCCAATGCGGGTGGGTTGCTCTCCCGTCTGACGTTGAAGGGACCGCTCGCCGAGCCGGTCGCGGTCGTGGTCAAGCCGTGCGAGTTGCGGGCTTTCATCGAACTGGTGAAGCGCAATCAGGGAAGCCCGGACAATCTCCTGCTCATCAGTTCGACCTGCGGCGGCGTCTATCCCCTCGAGGTGGGCGCCAACGACGCTCTGGAGGAAAGGCTGCCTGGATATTGGGAGGCGGTGAAGCAGGGTGAGTTGGATAGCGACATCCGACCAACCTGTCGTGCCTGTGTGCACTTCGTGCCCGACAACGCCGATATCACCGTCGCCCTGCTGGGAGAGGCGGACCTCGACACGCAATGCGCGCTTTACCTGAATACCGAGAAGGGGTCCGCGTTCATAGAGGGGTTGGAGGACCTCCAGGGAACGCCTCTGCTGGGCGAACTGGAGGCCGAACCGATCCAACGCTCCCGCGACCAGCGCGCGGCCTACCGGGAGGAACTCTTCGCCGGGGTTGAGGCTGGCCTGGAGGGGCTGATCCGCACCTTTGGCCGTTGCATCGGTTGCCATGCCTGCAAGACGGTGTGCCCAATCTGCTATTGCAGCCTGTGCTATTTCGATTCCCAGGATTGCGAATATCGGCCTGAGGTCTACGAGACCGAGTTGGAGAGAAAGGGAGGGCTACGGTTGCCGCCCAACACAATATTCTTCCAACTCGGGCGGCTGGCCCACGTGAGCGTCTCCTGCGTGGGATGTGGCATGTGTACGGACGTGTGTCCTGCCGACATACCCCTCTCGACCATCTTCTCGAAAGTGGGAGACTCTGTCCAGGCGCTGTTTGACTATCAGCCGGGAAGGGATGTGACCGAGGAGGTCCCGCTGATGACCTTTGAGGAAGAGGAACTGGTCCAGGTTGCAACGTAGGGGGAGAAATGGAAGAGCAAGAGTTTATACCCAAGATCGTGGGATTTCTCTGCAACTGGTGCGCGTACACCGCTGCTGATACGGCCGGGGTATCCAGGCTCCAGATGCCTCCCTCGATCATGGTTGTCCGCGTGATGTGCTCCGGTCGGGTTGACCCGTTGTTTGTGCTCTCCGCTTTTCTCAGGGGGGCCGATGGCGTGCTGGTCGCCGGATGCTGGCCCGGCCAATGCCATTATCAGAAGGGCAACCTGCACGCACGCCGACGGGCTGCGATGCTCAAGAGCATCTTCGAGACACTGGGGCTGGAGATGACGGACCGCTTCAGGCTTTCGTGGGTCTCGGCCTCCGAGGCCCCCCGGTTCGCGGAGGTGGCGCGGGGGTTTACTAAGGAGGTGGAGCAACTGGGTCCCAGCCCCATCTGGGATGAGGCGTTTCTGTGAGCGCGGATCGGGTCACAGGCGGTGTTCGCCAAATTGATGAGGTAGGAGGCAATAGGGGTCTTGATGTCATGAGCGTTGACTTCGAACCACGAATCGTCGGCTTTCTGTGCAACTGGTGTTCGCACAGCACAGCCGAGGGGATGACCGGGGCGGCTCGGCGACCGCCTCCGCCTTCCATCCGGGTCATCAAGGTGACGTGTACCGGGCGTGTGGACCCGCTCTTCATTATCACGGCCTACCTGCGCGGCGCTGACGGGGTGCTGGTGACGGGTTGCTGGCCCGGCCAGTGTCACTACAAAGAGGGAAATTATCACGCGCGTCGGCGGGTAGCGTTGGTCAAAAACATCTTTGAGACCCTCGGCCTGGACGCTGACCGCCTGCACATCGAGTGGGCCTCGGATTCAGAGGGTCGGTATTTTGCCGAGATCGCCACCGAATTTGACCGGCGGATCCAGCAGCAAGGCCCCAATGCTACCCGCAGCGAGGTCTTTTGCTAATCACTCAGGGGGTCAGGCAATGCAGGAAGAGATAAGGCTGACTACTTTTGCTGATGAGGTTGCTCGCGTTCCTGGCGGTAAGAGCCTCCAGATGTGTTATGCCTGTGGAACATGCGTCAGCCGGTGTATCATCCCCTGGCGCGACCCGGCCTATAACCCCCGACGGGTGTTTCATAAGGTCATCCTGGGCATGCGCCATGAGGTCTTCGAGGATATGACCCTTTGGAACTGCACTGCCTGTGACCTGTGCTATCCTGCCTGTCCTCAGCAGATCCACATCTCCGAGGTCATCGGTGCATTGCGTCAGTTGGCTTTGGAGGCAGGGTACACCTCTCCCCTGGAGACCGTCACCGTGGACCCTATCCTCTGTTCCGGCTGTGGAAACTGCGTGGAGGTCTGTCCGTACGATGCGCTTCATCTGACCAGTTGGGGAAGCATGCGCATCTCCACGGTGGATCATAACCGCTGTATGGGTTGCGGTAACTGTGTGGCTGCGTGTCCCAACAAGGCCATCGGTGGTGGTTCGTTCGCTGACCAGCCCATTCGTGAGCAACTGACTCAAATCTTGTAGGAGCACGTCTGAGGATGGCTGCGTTTGGTCTGGTGAAGGGTAGAGAACAAGTCTGGCCTTTTTCTCCTATTGGTAGTACAATATGCGTATGAATTATTTGATACTACCAACAGGAGGAACGTGATGCGCGTCTATACTCAACGGGTACAAACTGTCCTCACTGCCCAGCAGTATGCTCTATTGCGACAGTTGTCCGAAGAACAGAAGAAGCCCGTCAGTGTCCTGATCCGCGAGGCAGTAGAGCGAGTCTACTTCAAGCCGGCTGCCTTGCAGCGTCGTCGTGCTGCCCTGAAGAGTCTCCTTTCTTTGGATGCCCCGGTTGCTGACTGGGAGCAAATGGAGGAAGAGATCATCAAAGGGGCACTGGATGAGTAAAGAGATCTTCTTCCTGGACGTAAATGTCCCGATGTATGCGGCAGGAAAGGAGCACGCTTACAAGACCCCCTGCGTTTGGCTGATGACGGAGATCGCCGAAGGGCACATCACCGTGGCCATTGACACCGAAATCATCCAGGAGGTCTTGTACCGCTACGGGGCTTTGGGACACTGGCAGATTGGGGCGACGATGGCAACCAGCCTGTTGGACATTGTCCCCACCGTCTATCCGATTCTCGTTGCCGATGCGCGCAAAGCCGTTGAACTCTTCAAGCGGTACGCTAAACAAGGGGTCAAGGCCAGAGATCTCATCCACGTCGCTGTGATGTCAAACAATGCGTTGACAAAAATCATCTCCACCGACGCCCACTTCGACCGTGTCGAGTGCATCGTCCGTCTCGACCCACAAACGATGTTTGCCGAGAAGGGAAGGTAGGAGAAGCAAGGAAGGAGGTTTGGATGTAATGAATGCCAACTTTGAACCACGAATCGTCGGCTTCCTGTGCAATTGGTGTACCTACGCCGCGGCCGACACAGCCGGTGTCTCCCGCATGGAGCAGCCCCCCAACGTGGACATCATCCGCGTGATGTGCTCAGGGCGGGTGGACCCGGTCTTCATCCTCAAGGCTTTCGCCGAGGGGGCCGATGGGGTCATTGTCTCCGGCTGTCATCCACCCGGTGACTGCCACTACCAGCAGGGGAACTACAAGACCTTCCGGCGCATGCCGCTGGTAGAGGCGCTTCTAGCGCAGTACGGCATCGAGAAGGAACGCTTCCACTGGGGCTGGATCTCCGGCGCGGAGGCCCCCAAGTGGGCGCAATTGGTGCGCGATTTCACCGAGCAGGTGCGTGCCCTGGGGCCGCTCAACTGGAAGCGCATGTTCGAGAGCAAGGAGGACTAGGCCGATGCCTGAGGACACGAAAGGAACGAAAAACGGAAAACTCAAACTGGGCCTCTACTGGGCCGCTTCCTGCGGCGGCTGCGAGATCGCCATCGTAGAACTGCGGGAGAAGATCCTCGACCTGGACGCGGCAGCCGATATCCTGTTCTGGCCGTGCGCGATGGATTTCAAGTACAAGGACGTCGAGGCCATGCCCGACGGTCATATAGACGTCTGCCTCTTCAACGGCGCCATCCGCACTAGCGAGAACGAACACGTCGCTCACCTGCTGCGGCAGAAGTCGAAAGTGCTGGTCGCCTTCGGGTCGTGTGCCCATCTGGGTGGCATCCCCGGCCTGGGCAACCTCTTCGACCGCCAATCCATCTTCGAGCGCGCCTACCTGGAAGCGCCCTCTGTGGATAACCCCGAGGGCATCCTGCCGCAGACTTCCTGTCAGTTGCCTGAGGGGGAGGTGACCATTCCTTACTTCTACAATACGGTCAAGTCGCTGGCCCAGGTGGAGGATGTGGACTACTTCATACCCGGCTGCCCGCCGCAGGCCCCGCAAATCTGGGCTGTGGTGGAGGCTATCCTAAGCGGCAATTTGCCGCCCAAAGGGAGCGTGGTCGGTGCCAACGAGAAGACGGTCTGCGACGAGTGCGAGCATAAGCGGGAGGAAAAACGCATCAAGAAGTTCTACCGCCCCCACGAGATCATCCCCGACCACGAGCGTTGCCTTTTCGACCAGGGGATCATCTGCGCGGGGCCGGCGACGCGGGGCGGCTGCGGCGCGCTCTGCCCCAGCGTGGACATGCCCTGCCGGGGCTGCTACGGCCCGCCGCCGAATGTGATTGACCAGGGAGCGGCGCTTCTCTCGGCTGTGGCCTCGGTCGTGGACGCCGATACCGAGGAGGAGGCGGCCCGCATCGTGGGCGAGATTGTGGACCCGGTGGGCACTTTCTATCGCTTCGGCCTGCCAGCCTCGTTGCTGCACCGGAGTAAGTTGGAGGAAGGCTCATGAAAAAGATCAGCATTGACCCCATCACCCGCTTGGAAGGACACGGTAAGATCGAAATCTTCCTCGACGAGGAGGGGAACGTCGCCAATGCTTACTTGGTGATCCCCGAACTGCGGGGGTTTGAGAAATTTGCCGAAGGCCGGCCCGTGGAGGAGATGCCGCGCATCACGCCGCGCATCTGCGGCGTCTGCCCGGAGGCGCACCACATGGCCTCGGCCAAGGCCTGCGACGCGGTCTACCACGTCGAGGTGCCCCCGACGGGCAAGAAACTGCGCGAACTGCTCTATTCCGCCTTTTACGTCGCCGATCACGCCGTCCACTTTTACATCCTGGCCGCGCCCGATTTCGTGCTAGGGCCGGATGCACCGCCCGCCGAGCGCAACATCTTGGGTGTGATTCACAAGATCGGCGTGGAACTCGGCAGCAAGATCATCCGCTGGCACGCCCTGGGGATGGACATC
>QMOC01000037.1 GCA_003648085.1 Chloroflexota bacterium | reverse complement strand
CCGGTGGCCATCGCCGGGGCGCGGCCATGGGCCGCCTCGGCGAAGTCCATGTTGAAGTAATAATAAGCCAACACCGAGCACCCCACCGGGGCAATGCCGATGGTCTGCTCCCGCACCCCCAGTTCGTCAATCACCTCGGCGATGAGGCGGTGGATGATGCCGTGGGTGCAACCGGGGCAGTAGTGGGTGTGGGCCTCGGTCAGGCTCTCCGGGTACTTGTAGACCAGTTCCATATCCGCAGGAATTTCAAGGGTCGCCATTTCGCTCCTCCTATCGGTTTCGGGTTTCAAGGTTCCAGGTTACAGGTTGAACCTGGAACTTGAAACCCTCAATGGCATTCCTCGTCCAACTTCTCTAATTCAGGCAAAATCTCGTCGGGCAGGGGGATGACGCCGCCTAACCGGCCATAGAAGTGCACCGGGCATCTCCCCTCGACGGCCAGCCGCACGTCCTCAAGCATCTGCCCGGCGTTCATCTCTACGACCAGCATGCCGCGCACCTGCTCGGCTAGTTCCCCAAGGCGGGTGCTGGGGAAGGGCCAGAGAGTGATGGGGCGCAAGAGCCCGACCTTCAGCCCTTTCTCTCGTCCCTCCCGCACCACCGTCTGGCAGACCCGCCCCACGGTGCCGAAGGCGACCAGTAGCAGGTCGGCGTCCTCGGTGTCGTACTCCTTCCAGCGCACCTCGTTGGCGGCAATCTCCTTCAGTTTGGCCTGCAAACGCAGGTTGACCCGCTCCATGTTCTCCGCACCCAGGTAGAGGGAGGTGATGATGTTGTGCTCACGTCCCTTAGCGCCGGTCAGCGCCCAGGAGGGCCGTTCCTCAGGCGGACGGACGGGTCGCATTGGCGGCAGTTCTGCCGGTTCCATCATCTGGCCGATGGAGCCATCGGCGACGAACATAACGATGGTGCGGTACTTCTCCGCCAGGTCGAAGGCCAACACCATTAGGTCGATCGCCTCCTGAACGTTGGCCGGGGCCAGGACGATCATATGGAAGTCGCCGTGACCGGCGGACTTGACTGCCTGGAAGTAGTCGCTCTGCGCGGGCTGGACGTTGCCCAGGCCCGGCCCACCGCGCATGATGTTCGTCACCACCGCCGGTACCTCGGAGCAGGCGATGTAGGAGAACCCCTCCTGCATCAGGCTGACGCCGGGGCTGGATGAAGAAGTCATCACCCGCGCGCCGGCGCAGGCTGCGCCGTAGACCATATTGATAGAGGCCACCTCGCTTTCGGCCTGCAGGAAGACGCGCCCCAATTCCGGGAGGCGCTTGGAGAAATGCTCCAACACCTCCGTCTGAGGTGTGATGGGGTAGCCAAAGAAGGCTTCGACCCCGGCCCGTATGGCGGCCTCGGCGATGGCTGCGTTCCCTTCGAGAAGTTCTTTTGCCATTTTTTACCTCCTACGCGACGGCGGCCGCCCGTCTGGGCTGCCGCTTGCGCCGATATACGGTGAAAACCACATCGGGGCAGATGATAGCGCACACCGTGCATCCGGTACACGCTTCCGGGTCCGTCACTTCGACGGGCCGATACCCTTTGGCATTGAACCGGTCCTCTGCCAGTTGGAGGATGTGCACGGGGCAGACGGTCACGCATAGACCGCATCCCTTGCAGCGATCCTCGTCAATGATGACCATTCCTTTTGCCATATTGTCCTCCGTATTTCATGTTGCTGAAGTGGCTGAAAGTCAACCAGGATTATACAACCGCCAACGTTGCCCGTCAATCTCCATTGCCAAAGGGCTGTCTCAGCCGTGCCTCGATCTGTGCCAACGCCGCGTCCAGTTGCTCCAGATAGCCGACCAGCGGTGTCTCGGCGATGGCGATCTCTAGCGGCACATCTACATCCAGCGGCACTGTGGTGGCAATGCTCACCGTCTGGCTGACCGGCACGGTGAACTCCAGATCCACCGGAATGACGGTGCGGATGGGCACCTCTAGGTTGTAGGTAGTCACGCCCAGGTCAATGGGCACGATGACGGTGGTGTTGATTGGGATAGTTGTATTGATGGGTACGGTGACTTCTTCATTGAAGGGGATGCTGGTCGCGATGGGAATCTCCTGGTTCACTTCGAGGGTGTAGGAAAAGGTATCGTCGCCGATGTCGGTGACGAGAGCGCGGGCGTCGGCCACCGTATCCAGGGCAATCTGCCGCGCCCGCATCAGGCTGAGGATGATGGTGGCATTGAGCGTCAGCGAAAGTAGCGTCAATATAGCCAGCACAATCAGGATCACGAGGTAGGCTTTCCTCATCGGTGAACTCCTTGCTCAGAACAGTGGGATCTGGGCCACTTCTTGCTCGACGATGGGGTCGAGGCCCAGCACGGTCTTGAGAGCGTAGCAGTCCAGTTCCTCCTTGGCGACCAGACGGCGCAGATGACGAAACTTGATGAACTGCCATCCGCCCGCTTCGACGGCACTGGTCAGGCGCGGGTCGCGCTGCAATTTGAGGCCGACCAACTGTGCCCGCCCGCCGGGCAGGACAAGGCAACGCTGCGCCCCCTCATCAGCGGTGCGTTCGACGAGCAGGTGAGGCCCCAGGAGCGCCGTGGCCGAGACGGCGAAGACGTAAGCCTCCCGTCCTTCCTCCAGCCAGCGCACGTCCCAGCCATTGCCGCGCCGTCTCACCCTGAACCCCAGCCGTTTCCCTAACTTCACCAGATCACCACGCAGCGCCTTGAGTTCGGCGGCGCGCCGCTGAGGGTCGTCTTCGGGACGCAGTCGCCGTATCCTGTCTTCCTGCACACTGTACGAGTCTATGCAGACTTGAACCAGCGCCAGGTCGGGTGTGAGTGAGCCGGGGAAGCAGGCGTAGATAGCGTTGACCAATTCCTCCTCGTCCCACGTTGTACGCCGCCTCAGTAGTTCAAGCACCGTTGTTTCGACCCGGTCGGCCAGAGGTTCTTGCGCACCACAGGGGTCGGCCAGCCACCACAGCGGCTCATCGCCTGGCGCGGCCGTTTCCACTTGCACCAGCGGTGCCTTCTCGATGGCCTGCCGCGTGGTGTGAGCAGTGAAGCCAAGCGGGGGTGGGCCGTCATCGGGAAGGGCTGCGACGACGGTCAGCGCTCCCTCCCTGGTCAGCCCCGCATACACGCCGGCGTGCAGCATAGCCCAACCTGTCGGCTCCCCACGCTCCCGGAGGGTACTTACTGCTGCCTCCCCTGTCACGGTCGCTAGTTTGTGCTCCAGTACCTTCATATCGGTCGTCGCATCTTGCCTCTTGCGTCTTGCCTCTTGCGGCTCCCAGCGCCAGACCAGCCGGTAGCCAACCTCGGGGCTGTAGCCCCAGCCCTCCAGGGTGTAGCCCGCGCCGCCGGCTGCCAGGCAGACCGATTCCAGCAGCGCGTCGTCGGGGTCGGAGAAGAGCGTGACCAGGTAGCCGTCGGAGGCGAGCAGCGGGCCGGCGGCCTCCAGCGCTCTCCGCAGCACGCGCCAATGCCACTCCCAATCGAACCTGCGGCGGCGCAGGAAGGGACGCATGGCTCGGGCGGCCGGCAACTCCCATAGCCATCCCGCCCACAGCGCCGAGAGCGCCCAGAAGACCCCATCGGGCCGGGGCGGATCGGCGAAGATGAGAGAGACGCTGCCGGGCGGGACGATCTCTCCTGCGTCGCGGGTCGCACGGCTGACCAGCGCGTACCCCTGGGCCTCGCCTCTCACCAGCGCCGTGACATCTGAAGCCTGCGGTATAGGAGACGGCGCCTCTTCGGTCAGCAAGCGCGAGAACCCCTCTTCAAAGCACAGCCAGATGTTGCGCTCGACATAGCGGGAGGGGACGCGCAGTGTGCGGGGGCGCGGTCGCTCCTCTCCGTAGGGGTCGAGGCTGGAGCCGGCATCGAAGCAATCGAGCAGTGTGCCGGTTAGTGCGACCTTGGCCTCCTCGTCGGCCTCCAGCCCTTCCAGCCGCAGCGCCAGATCCATCAATGCGGAGAGGTTGCGCGGCGTGTAGAGCGCGACCAGTTCGGCGGCCCGCTCCCGCGCCGGGTGGCCCGGGGGAGCCACGCGGTCGAGCGCGTAGTAGTAGGCCAGACCTCGCGGCAGGATGCGGCGGGCGGATGCGACATCCTCGTCGTCCGGCACCCCCTCCCGTACCTCCTCGCACCTGGGGCAGTGCACTGCTTTCCTGAACGGACGGCCCTCGTCGCGCTCCCAGGCGAACCACACAGCGGTGCCCGCCGCGCCGCAGGCCGGGCAGGTCGAGCGGTAGAGGGAGGTCAGGTAGCGGTGCAGAGGCACGTCCCCCTTGGGGCTATCGGCCAGGCGGGTGAAGGCGGCGTTGAGCGCGTCGGGTTCGCAGCGGCTCAGGCCCAGGCGAGCGATGACGAGGAGCAGGGGGTTGACGCTCAGGCCCAGTGCGCGGCGGTCAGCGGCGACCGTCTCCCGCACGAGCGTCGGCCCCTGGCAGAACAGGTCTACCACCAAGTCGCCGGGCCGAGTGAGGCTCTGCACGTATGCCCCCACCGCCCCGACCGGCTGAGTGGGGCGGTAGCGGGCCAACGGTCCGCCAGGTGCGCCTGGCCTTCCGGGGATGAACCAGGCTCGCTCGGTCGGGTGTGACTCGCGCAGGTCGTTCACGGTGTTCGTAGTATACCACCACAAGGGGGAGACGAAAAGTTATGAGTTGCTGGAGATTCCGCTTATGCTATAATGCACCACGTCTTGGCAAACCCACGCGGAGGTGAGGCAATATGCGTCACAGAGAGCACAGAAGGCGGCTACGCACATTGACGTGGATCACGGCCGGGTTAGCAGCGGTGGCACTCATCTCGGGCGCGCTGGGCGGCTGTGGCGGCGGGATGGCGGCTGTGACCCCCACACCGACCCGCACCCCTGCGCCCCCTGCGCCAACGGTCACTCCGCTCCCAACCTCCACGCCCACACCTGCCTCCACCCCTACTCCCACCCTTACTCCCACCCCCACGCCGTGGCCCGAAAACGTCAACCCGCTCACCGGCGAGGTGGTGGATGACCCTAGCCTGCTGGATCGGGTGCCGGTGGCGATCAAGATCTCTAATTACCCACCCCAGTACGTGTGGCCCCAGGCCGGCATCAACAGCGCCGACCTGATCTTCGAGCACTACAACGAAGGCTGGTTCGCCACCCGCTGGACGGCGGTCTACCTGGGGAAGGACCCGGAGCGTGTGGGGCCGGTGCGCAGTGGTCGCCTGATTGACCTGGAGATTCCGGCGATCTACAAGGCGGTCCTGGCCTGCTCCGGCTTCAGCAATGGCGTGCTGGAGTTGGTCAGGAACTCGGACCTTTACCCCGACCGGGTCGCCTCGCCCAGCGTAGGCGTCGGTGAGCCGGTTTTCTACCGCGACTTCAGCCGTGACGTGCCTCTGGAACACACGATGTATACCAGCCCGGCGCTGGTGCGCACCTGGGCGGCTGAGCACGGCGTCGGCGGACGGCAGCATCTGGAGGGAATGGTCTTCTCCGAGGAAGCGACGGTCGAAGGGGAGCCCGCCACCTACGTCTATATCCCCTGGCATCTGCTTGACGCCGAGTGGCGCTACGACGAGGCCGGCGGGCGCTACCTGCGCTGGTCCGATGGAGTCCCGCACACCGATGCGCTCGACGGGCGGCAACTCAGCGCGGCCAACGTGGTGGTGCTCTACGTGCCGCAGTGGGACACGGACATCATCGAAGAGCCGCACAGTGGCGCACTCTCCATCCAGTTTGCGCTCTGGTACTCCAACCGCGCCATCATCTTTCGCGATGGAGTGCGCATTGATGCTTTCTGGCAGCGCTGGGAACGGGAGGACATGCTGACACTGACGGACGAGAAGGGCAACCCGATCCCGCTGAAGGTCGGCAACACCTTCTTCGAAGTCGTTCCGGCCGGGGAACGGGAAATCGAGATTGTCGTTAAACCGTAGAACAAATTGCCGATTTGTTCCATCTATTACTCCTCAAACTTCTCCACCTGGTAGGTGTACACTTTGAGGTCGGAATGGCGGTAGGCATCGGCGGGCAGGAGGGCTTTGAGACACAGGTGTTGCAGGAACTGGTGTGGGTCCGGTAGTTTCTCCCACACCTGGGGGAGGAAGGTGGCCCGGTTCCATCCACGCTCGATGACCACGCCGTCCACGCCTGGGCGCAACTTGGCGATGAGGTCGTCAGGGCCATCGTAAGATAGCGGCTGAGGGAGGCTCAAGACGGAAATCTCAATGTGCAGGTCATCTAGCTCCTCTGGACGCAGGGGGGGGAAGCGGGGGTCGCGGAAGGCCGCGCCCACAGCGTTTTCGCGCACGTCCAGTACCAACGGGCGGCGCGGCTCCAAAGAGCCGATGCAGCCCCGCAACGCGCCGTGCTTGGTCAGCGTGACGAAACTGGCTCCGTCACGCCGCAGGTCCTCCGAGACTGCCTCCAGGTCCACCGGCGGCAGTTCCCGGTGATAAGCCGTGCGTGTGATCGTCTCCCGCGCCAGTTGGAGCAGATAGCGACGATCCTCTGGTGAAAGGGGCATCGTAGTTCCCTCCTTATGTCGTTGGCGTTCTTAATCCGTGTACGCGACCGAGGCGTAGCCTACGACCTGCCATTTGTCGCCCGCCGTGTCGCCAGAATTGCGGTAGTCCAGTAAGTGGGGGCTCCAGCCCTTGCGGCGGGCAATCCCCATCAGCGTCACTATAGGGGCACGGCCACAGGCTTCGCCTCTCAACACCCCCATCTCGTCGCCGGCCAGCAACGCCTCCAGCAGGGCGTGATCCAATTGTCGGGCCTTAGCATAAGGGTAGAAGTGGCTCAGATCGCTGGAGACGACGATCAGATCGTCCTCACCGATATGATCGGCCAGTTCCCCGGCCACCTCCCGTGGGTCCACGTCGCCGAACAGCATAGGCACCAGCCGGAAATCCGGCAGCGTCATCTGGAGGAATGGCACCTCGACCTCAAGGCAGTGCTCAGGCGCGTGGGCCTCCGGGGCGTGGGTGTAGAACGGCGAACGTGCCACCATCTCCGCGACCCGGTCAACGGCAATGGGAGCGTCGCCTAGCGGGGTGCGAAAAGCGGAGTAGTCCCCCAGTGCCACGCCGCGGAAGTAGGCACGGTGGGCCGGCCCCAGTAGAAACACAGTCCACTTCTTCTGGGGCAGCGCGGCCAGCGCTTTGAAGGCATATCCGGCAGTAGGGCCGGAGTAAATGTAGCCGGCATGGGGTGCGATGATGGCGCGGACGGGTTCCAGGTCCTCAGGCACAGTGGCCATGTCGAGGTACTCCTGGATCATCTTGCGCAGCGTATCGGCGTCGCCAGGGTAAAACTGGCCGGCAACAGCCGGCCGACGGATGGGTAATTCACCTCTCATAACCCACCTCCTCAATCTTGACGTCCCCTTCCGGAGGCCCCGCTTCAGCGGGGATTTTCCGGCTGAAGCCGGACGTTCCACTCCGGCGGGCTCGCTTCAGCGGTGATTTTCCGGCTGAAGCCGGACGTCCCACTGATTTTAGCATAAATATCGTGACTACTCAGCCACCCCGCCGAACTCAGAATCGGACGCAGATTCGCGCAGATTTTCGCAGATAAGATCAAAAAATCAGCGTTTATCAGCGTTCATCTGCGTCCTAAAGAATACGTTTCAACGCTCTGCCTGGGGATGGCTGGGCAGTTACTAAATATCTTTAAATCGCAGTTCGATTTTCAGTAGTGCCGGTCCAGGGTGGTATCGCTGCAATGCAGGCATACCTCTGATTTTCTACGCCCATACTCCCGCGATCGAATATCCGCATTTAGGGCACATCCCGCGTTCGGTCCATAACTCCCTCACACTGTACCAGCGGCGCTGGATCAGTTTTTGCCCGCACTGGGGACAATACGTGCTCTCCCGATCCGCATCCATCACGTTGCCCACGTAGACGTAGTGCAATCCGGCCTGTTTGCCGATCTCGTAGGCGCGGGCCAGCGTGCGCTGAGAAGTCGGCGGTCGGTCGAGCATCTGATAAGCGGGGCGAAAGGCAGTGATGTGCCAGGGCATCTCCGGGTCCACCTCTGCCAGCCACTCCGCCGTCGCTCGCAGTTCCTCTTCGGAGTCATTGAGCCCGGGGATCAGCAGCGTGGTGACCTCGATCCAAATATTGGTCTCGCGGGCGATATGGGCGATGTTGCGCTTGACCGGTTCCAACCGCGCCTGGCACTGCTCGCGGTAGAACCCCTCGGTGAACGCTTTCAGGTCCACGTTGATGCCGTCCAAATAAGGCTCAATCATATCGAGCGCCGCCTGTGACATATAGCCGTTGGAGACGTAGACGTTTTTGATCCCGTGCTCGTGGGCCAGTTTTGCGGTGTCGTAGGTGTATTCAAAGAAGACAGTGGGCTCGTTATAAGTGTAGGCGATCATCGGGATATGGTCTCTGAGACAGGTATTGACAAGCGCCTCAGGCGGTGCATGTTGTCCCAGATAGTCGCGCTGATCGTCAAAGTCGCGTATCTGTGACATCTGCCAGTTCTGACAGAAGGGACAGCGAAAGTTACAGCCATAGGTACCGATGGAAAGGATATCGCCACGGGGCATGAAGTGGAAAAGAGGCTTCTTTTCAATGGGGTCTACGTGGACCGCGATAGCCTCTCCGTAGACAACCAGGTAGAGCGTGCCATCAATGTTCCGGCGCACACCGCACTTGCCTGCCTCGCCTGGCTTGACAGCGCAGAAGTGCTCGCAGACCTGGCACTGCACAACGTCGCCCGAAAGCGGTTTGAGGAGATAGGCTTCCTTACGCATTAGATACCCCTGTAATGTTATGGTTTATGTGCCAGCGCCACCGCCGCTGCCCCTAACACCCCCACGTCTTTACCCAATTTGGCCTGCACGACCTGCACCGTTTGCGCCTGTGCACGAAAGGCACGTCGGTCAATGGCGCGTCGCACCGGCCCGAAGAGCAGTTCCCCGATGTTCGTCAACCCGCCACCGATGACGATGAGTTCCGGGTTGAACAGGTTGACCAGGTTGGCCATCCCTATCCCCAGATAGTTCATCGCCTCGGCCAGGATTTCCCGTGCTTCCGCGTCTCCCTGGTGGGCAGCCTCGGCCACCAGTTTGGCCGTGATGCGTTCCGGGTCACCTGCTGCCAGATCGGCCATCAGCGTCGGTACGCCGCGAGCCACGCGCTCGCGTGCCTGGCGTGCGATGGCTGTGCCAGAGGCCAGCGCCTCCAGGCAGCCTCGATTCCCGCAGCCGCAAAGCGGGCCGTAGGGCACGATAGTCATATGACCAATCTCGCCCGCCATTCCGCTGGCCCCGTGGTACAGTTTCCCATCGAGAATCAATCCGCCGCCGATGCCGGTGCTAACTGTGACGTAGATCATATGTTGTCTCCCCCGCCCAGCACCGAAGCGATGCTCGCCCAACGCCGCTGCGTTGGCGTCGTTCTCTAGAAATGTCGTGATCCCTAGGGCATCCTCAATTATTCGCTTAAGGGGCACGCGATCCCAGCCGGGCAGGTTAGGTGGGGCCACCAGTACACCTGCTTCGATGTCCAGGGGGCCTGGCGCACCGATGCCCACCGCTGCCACCTGTGCTTGAGTCACTTCTGCCTGTGCTATCACCCGGCGAGCACTGTCCAGCATACGTTCGATGACTGCCTCCTGACCCTCCGCCGCCTGGGTCTCCCGGTAGTCACGGGCCATGATCCTTCCGACACTGTCTATCAGGGCAGTGCTGATTTTAGTGCCGCCCAGGTCAATGCCGATGACCGGTTGTTTGGAAAGCATAACATTCTCCAATCTTATCTTCGGCCCGGCGTAGATTGATGCATTTTAAAAGCCCAGCCAGCGCAGCGGAGCGTAGAGAATGTCCGGATAGTTCGCATCCATATACCAGACGAGTGCGAGCAGCGCCCCGCATAATATCAACGCTGCCAGACACCCGCACCCAACCCACAGCCATGTTTTACTTTTCTCCTCCTCCTCGGCTGGCGGTGCAGGCTCGAAGGTTGGAGGGGGCGGGGTGTAACTCGGTGGCGGCGGCACAGCAGTAGGTTGCCCGACGATGGTCTCGGTCGCATCTATATCTGCTCCATAATAGGTCAACGTCACGGCGTCACCCAGGCCGATCACGTCACCGTTGGCCAGCGTGTGTGGGCCGGTCAAGCGCATCCCGTTGACAAAGGTACCGTTTGTGCTCCCCAGGTCCTCAATCACCATCAGCCCCCCCTGGCGGGTGATACGTGCATGCTGTCGCGAAACCTGCGGATTGCCGATCACAATATCGTTGCCCGGGTCCCGCCCCAGACTGATGGAGTCTTTGTTCAGAGGAAACGTTCGCCCTGGTTCAGGGCCTTGACTCATCACCAGCCGAAAACTATCCGTCATCGCCTTCCTCCTCATT